>NZ_DATGTI010000085.1:0-5829 GCF_035301925.1 Lentibacillus sp.
TTTCGGATGAGCCTATTTCCCATTAAATGGTTCTCATTTAAGTGAGAATAAATTTCTTGCCCGTTGAAGATGAGTAGCTGCATTCTCTGTTAAAAGCGGCTGGCTCAAAAAATTAAAAGTTTACTTCTAACGTTCATACAAAATTAAAGTTATTGCATATAAAATTTGGGATGAAAAGTTCTTAACTCTTATTCGACAATCTGGCCCTATTCTTGAAGATCGATACAACAAACGTGCTTTTCCAGTATAACTGATTTGTTTAAGGTTGTATTAGTGGAACTCAGCCTTGTTCAAATGGTTTAATCATTCCCAAAACAGCCCTGATATACGGAACATCCAAATTCACTTCCTCGGCCAGTCGCACTGCGCCGCCCTGCAAGTGATCTACCTCAAGATGCAGGCCCTTCCTCCGATCCTTATGCATGGATGAAGTTGCTTCAGGATCCAGTGCGTGTACATTCTGAAGAGCTGCGTCAACATCGGCATCCGTAATATCTGCTCCATACGCATTTGCCAAGGATTGCATTTCACGAAGTATCATGTCGCCAATATGAAGTGTTTCGGGATGCTCGCGAACCGAACCTATAGGCAGGTTGACTGCTGTCGTCACCCCTGACAACGCTGAGATGAACATGTATTTTTTCCAAAGTTCATGCGTTATTTCAGAGCTGTGTCCGGCAATGAATCCAGCGTTTTGTGAGACTTCTGCCAGTTTGCTGGAAATGGTCTGCTGTGATGGGTCAAGCTCGCCGAATACCAAATGATGCATATCCCCTGCCTGTTCCACATGGCCTTTATCGTTCAACGTGGCAAATATATATGACAACCCGCCAAGAACGTATTCCTTACCGAGCTTTTCCTGCAAAATCTTGATATGTTCAATACCGTTTAATACTGGCAGGACATAGGCACCTTTTTCTGTTAACGTTTTTAATTGATCCAGTGTCCCTTCAAGATGAAAGCCTTTCACACTGACCAGCACAAGATCGGCAGATTCAATCTCGCCGGAATCTGTTACAACATGAGGTTTTTTTATCTCGTAATCACCATGTGTACTGTTGATTTTTAAACCATTTTCTTTAATTTGGGCTGCCCTTTTCTCCCTCACCAAAAACGTCACATCAACTCCCGCTTCAATCCAGCGTCCTCCGAAATAAACACCTAGCGCCCCCGCACCAATGACAACAATATGCAAAATAATTCCTCCCTTTTCCAAATCAGTTGTTAATTTTTAGAATAATCTTTATCGATTGATTTGTCCATTCTTATTTATTAAAACGGGACAGGAGTAAGATCTTGCCCTCTTTGTCGACTGACATATTCGGAATAAAATGAACTAATTGACAATAATGCCATTTTTGCTATGATAGATAAATCAAATAAACGATGTCGGCAGTAATTGAAAGGAGACATATCATGCAGCCGGATCAGCAATTTCTGCGGATTCCCGGACCAACCCCGGTTCCGCCAAGTGTCCAGCGCGCGATGAATCAGCCGATGATCGGTCATCGGGATCAGGAGACAAAAGATTTACTACATCGTATCAAACCAAAATTGAAACCGGTTTTTGGGACCGAACAGGATGTTTTGATCATAGCCGGAAGCGGTACTGCCGGATTGGAAACCGCCGTTGTCAACGCCGTCCACCCCGGTGACGAGGTGCTGGTTATTGTGACGGGTGCGTTCGGTGACCGGTTTGTGCAAATTTGCAATGAGCATCAGATCGAGACGCACCGGTTTGATATAGAATGGGGCGAAGCAGTCAAGCCAGAATTGATTGCGGATTATTTAAGACAACACACCGGTATTAAGGCGGTTTTTGCCACGTTTTGCGAGACGTCGACTGGTGTATTGAACCCTGTCAAGGAACTTGCTGACGTTATCCATAAGCAATCAGATACCCTCTTTATCGTCGATGGTGTTTCCGCTATTGGCGGTGCAGACGTAAAAATGGACGACTGGGGAATTGACATTCTTATCACCGGTTCACAGAAAGCGATGATGCTCCCACCGGGACTGACGTTTGCTGTCGTGAGCGAACGCGCCTGGCAAGTAATCGAAACCAATGACCGGCCGTCTTTCTATTTTAATTTAACCAAGTACCGCAAACAGCTGGAAAATGATGCAACACCATTTACGCCTGCTGTATCGTTGTTGTTTGGTCTGAAGCAGGTGCTTGCACTGTTTGAGGAAGAAGGTCTTGATACTGTTTTTGCAAGACACGAACGCATGAAAAACATGACACGAGCGGCATTCCGCGCACTTAATATTCCGCTTTTGACAACTGATCAGGCCGCCTCGCCCACGGTAACTGCTGTCAGACCGGACGACTTTGACCCGGATGCACTCAGGAACGAGCTTAAGAAAGAATTCAACATGACGGTTGCCGGCGGTCAGCAACATTTGAAAGGCCACATATTCAGGATCGGGCACATGGGCTACTGTTCACCCGCGGATATTTTGCAAGTGATCGGCATCATCGAAGTTGCACTGAATAAAATAGGTAAAACGGTGAAACTTGGAACTGGTGTAGGAGCAGCACAGGAAATGATGCTTTCAGGAGGAATTTAAATGTTTCATATATTAATAGCGGACCCTATCAGTGATGAAGGACTCAGTTTGCTGCACGACAATGAAAATGTTTCAGTCACCAAAGACACGGGTCTGACGCCTGATGAACTGAAAAACCGGATAGCAGCGTTTGATGCGCTGTTGGTTCGGAGCCAGACAAAGGTTACTCGCAGTATCATTGAAAAAGCGGAGAGGTTAAAAATCATAGGCCGAGCCGGGGTTGGGGTTGATAACATTGATCTTGATGCAGCCACCGAAAATGGGATCATTGTCGTCAATGCCCCGAACGGCAACACTAACTCGGCTGCCGAACATACCATGGCAATGATTATGGCGCTCTCCCGCAAGATACCACAGGCCCATTCTGCATTAAAAAACCAAAAATGGGAGCGGTCGAAATATGTCGGTGTCGAAGTGAAAAATAAAACACTTGGCATTGTCGGACTGGGACGTATCGGTACGGAAGTTGCATACAGGGCCAAGGGACAGCGTATCAATGTGATCGCCTATGATCCATTTTTGACCAAGGAAAAGGCGGAAAAAATGGGCATTGAATATGGTGAATTTGAAGATGTTTTAAACAAAGCAGATTACATTACCGTCCATACACCGCTCATGAAAGAAACGCGCCATATGATTGACAGTGATGCTTTCCGGCAAATGAAAGACGGCGTACACATCATTAACTGCGCTCGTGGCGGCATCATAGACGAAGAAGCGCTGTATGACGCGCTCGTCTCGGGCAAAGTTGCGGGTGCGGCGATTGACGTACTTGAAGAAGAGCCGTTTCAGGATCACAAACTGCTGGAATTGCCACAAGTAGTCGCCACACCGCATTTGGGCGCCAGTACCGTTGAAGCTCAGGAAAATGTCGCGATTGATGTATGTCATGATGTCTTGAATCATTTGACAGGTGATATGGTCAAAAACCCGGTCAACATGCCGGCAGTGTCAAGTGATGTGCTCGGTCAAATTGAACCATACTTCCACTTGGCCGAAAAACTAGGTATCTTCCTGATCCGCCTGACAGCCGACGTACCAGAAGAAGTGAATATCTATTATTCTGGTGAGCTGTCAGATGTTAAAATTGCACCTATTACACGGAACGCCGTCAAAGGACTGCTGCAGCGGCATCTCGGAAATCACGTGAACGATGTGAATGCTTTGTACCTTGCTGAGAAAAAAGACATCACCATCCATGAAAACCGGACTTCATCCACGAAAGGTTTCACCAACTTAATGACCGTCGAGGTGAAAACAAAGTCGGGCGTAAGAAGTGTTTCCGGAACGCTCTTGAATGGACTTGGCGCCCGTATCGTCCGGGTCGATCATTACAGTGTCGACGTGATGCCGCGGGGTCATATTGTCGTGATCCATCATCAGGACCTGCCAGGTGTCATCGGAAAAATGGGCAGTCTCCTGGCCGACCGTGATATCAACATTGCCACGATGCAGGTTGACCGCTCCGATATCGGTGGTGACGCGATCATGATCCTCACCATTGATAAATACGCAGAACAAGAAGAACTGGAGGCATTGAAAGAGCTGGAAGAAATCAGTGACGTTACTGCGGTAGATTTGTGATTGAACGGGGCTGTCTTCCGAAATCTTGCTGTGATTCAGTCGATATACCGGGTTTTCGGTTGATAAATTTGTTATTTGGTTGAAAAATATTTTCTTTGGTTGATATATTTGATTTTTGGTTGATATATGCAGCTGATGACCCCCAAAACAAGAGGCGCTTGAGCATTTTCAAGCGTCTTTTTCCTATAAAGTATGATCTTTTCCATAAAAATGCTCTATAATGCTCTATCTTTGCTTCGTTATTTTCATAACACACTAGATAAACATCCGGATTAGTCAAGTTTCTCCATTGTTCAAATCCAGATTCATTTTGAAAATGATTGATAAGCAGTGCCATCAGATGTCCGTGTGTAACAATGATTGTCTTCTCCTGCTCGGTTTCCAAAGTACTCTCCACTACACTGACCCGCGTTTGACGACATTTCAGCTTGACTCTCCGCTGTCATAAGCCACATCAATATCCTCAAACGATGCTTCCAGTTTCTCCAGCCAATCGAGCAGCATTTTTGTGCTCAGTATACTTTCCGTCAGTCGCTCATCCTCTTCAACAATAAGACTCTTTTGCTCGGTAATGGGACCAACTGACTGAACAGCCCGCAGCATGGGGCTTGATACAACCCAGTCAATTTTAATGTTCGTAAAAAATGTTAAGTCTCTCGCCCGCCGTTTGCTCCTTTCTGTAAGTGCATACCCCTGCCCCACCGCCTCGCAATGTCTCACAACGTATATCTTCTTTTCCATGAATTCCACTTCCAGTCGCTTCAAGTTATCTCAAGAATACAATATTTCCGCAAAAATTTGAATCAAACATCATTTTTTGCTTGACTAGGAACAAATGTTCCCTTACAATAAAAGTATACTATATTATGTATCTATAAATGGGGTGTGTTTAAATGATGGCAGTAGAGAGAGTGGTAGAAAATAAAAGTGACTATAGGGTTCCTGGTTATGGCGGGCTTTGGGAAAAAATAATCAGCGAATTATTTGAAGAATTTATGCTGCTTTTCGACCGTGATTTATACGAGGAGATTGATTTTTCAAAAACCCCTAAGTTTTTACAACAGGATCACTATAAGGAAATCATTGAAGAAAAGAAAAATAGTCATACGGCCGATCAAATTGTGCGAGTCTATTTAAAGAACGGTACAGAAAAATGGATTCTCATCCACATTGAAATGCAAGCTAAAGCCGATAAAGATTTGTCTGAACAAATGTTCCGGTATTTCTATCGGATATATGACCGTTTTGACCGGGATGTGCACACAATCGCGCTCATCATGGACGATAAACGATCCGAACGTCCTGAACATTTCCACTACTCTTTTTTAGAAACCAAAGTTGATTATCAGTACGATGTTTATAATTTTAACAGTCAGGACATTGTATATTTAGAACAGTCAACAAATCCATTTGCGGTTGCTGTCATTGCAGGCATCTGCGCCAACAAATCAAAATACGATGTAAAAAAACGTTTTTATTTTAAAAGAAAATTGATGAAGCAAATTTTGAAAGGATTTCCTAAAGAGCCGGAAAAATCCCGCACATACATGACTGCTTTGTTTTATTTTATTGATTATATTCTTCAGACGCCTAATTATTTGCAGGACCAGTTGGAAAGGGACCTCTCAGCACATTTAGATAAGAAGGACGTTCACCAAATGCATGCTGAAAAAG
>NZ_DATGTI010000086.1:0-5880 GCF_035301925.1 Lentibacillus sp.
CTTGCATAAAATTCGGCCACACAAGTGATAATTGCAGACCGATAGCCGTTCCGGTAACTACACCGACGGCAACTGTAATGACAAAGCCCCGGGTCCAGCGCCTTGCCAGCAGCCGGTAATGCGGATCTTTCTTTCTGATCCCGATAAATTCAGCAATTGATATCATCAGTGGGACACCAACACCGAGTGTGGCAAAGATGATATGGAATCCGAGCGTCATGGCAGTAAGTAGTCTGCTCATCAGTACTGTATCCAGCTCCATATTTAATCCTCCTTAATTGGAATGTGTATATAGATGGCATACGTGAAATTTTTTGAAAGGTTGCTGCATTGTAGTTTTCCCTATACAGATAGTATAAACCATTGACTTAAGGCCGCGTACTTGTAACTGTGACAGCAGAATGAAAACTTTGTTGCGAAATAGTTAACATTAGCCGCATTGATGTCAGATTCTAAATGGTATGGTAAACTATGAACAAATATATTGGTGTATGGAGGGACCGGTATGAAACGGGACTATGCCGTAATCGGGTTAGGTCGTTTTGGCGGCAGTATTTGTAAAGAACTTAGTTCAGAAGGCATGCAAGTGTTGGCCATTGATTCAGACGAAGATAAAATAAATGAATTTAAAAATATTGCCTCACATGCAGTCATTGCTGATTCCACGGATGAAGCTACACTGAAGGAGCTTGGTATTAAGAATATTGATCATGTCATTGTCGCGATCGGCGATAATATACAGGCAAGTATTTTAACAACTGTTGTCTTAACGGATCTTGGTATCAAAACAATTACTGTTAAAGCACAAAACGATTATCACGAGAAGATTTTGAACCGGATTGGTGCGAATCAGGTTGTCCATCCTGAACGGGATATGGGTAAACGTATTGCACGTAATGTAATCTCCAATAACATATTGGATTATCTTGAGCTTTCCGACGATCACAGCATTGTTGAAGTGAAAGTCGGCAGAAAAATGGGAGGGAAAACGTTAGCCGAACTGGACATCAGGGCCGAATATGGATGTAACGTTGTAGCGATTAAACGTGAACAGGATATTAATGTTTCGCCGGCTGCAGACGAAATTCTTAAAAACGATGATATCCTCATTGTGATCGGCGCTGACAATGATATATCCAGATTTGAAAAACACCTTGTGATTGAACGGTAACCTTATTCATTACTACCATGAACATAAACTTATTAATTCAAGAAAAAGCAATACTAAAGACGACACAGTTATTCATTTTTTTCAAAAGAGGCTGAGCCTTGATTCATGAAAATATGGTAAGTAAGTGAACTGGATTAAGACGCTTCAGTTTCTGGCTCTGTTATTGTATTGGCGGCTGGTGCAACAACCAGAATAGAGTTAATCTACCATGCGTGTTTCCCAAAGAGGGAGCACAATCGGTGGTGCACCGTGGTCGTTGGAGTCAGAGTACAATAACGGGCTCTAATGCACCATAGTAATACGACCTTCCTCGCCAGCCGTAGAACCAATATCGCAATCCGAACTATTTTCATTCTCTGTGATGAAGCGCTGGTTTTGTGCTGCTTGTGTGACTATATATCGAAAGAAAAGTTAAAAAGGTGGCATGAAAAATGAATTTTTTCATGCCACCTTTACTGTTTAAAATCCGATTATAATAGTGAAACAGCCCTTAAAACAGGCGCCGCTGCTTGGAATTTAAATCTCCATAATGATCGGTAATATCATTGGGCGCCGCTTTGTTTTTTCAAAGAGGAATGGTGCAATGGTATCGGTTATTTCATTTTTAATTTCAGACCATTGGCTTGTCCTGCGCTCCATCACTTTTTCCAAATGCTTGGAAACAAGTTTCTGGGCTTCGTTGATCAGGTCTTCTGATTCGCGCATGTAAACAAATCCGCGGGAGATGATATCAGGGCCTGATGCAATTTTAAATTCTTTCATGTTGATGCTGACCACAATCATAACAAGGCCTTCTTCCGACAGAATACGGCGGTCACGCAGTACAATATTGCCTATATCGCCAATTCCGTTTCCATCAACATAAATGGAACCTGATGGGATTTTACCGGCAATCATGGCGTTGTCACTGCCCAATGCAAGGACATCTCCATTATCCATAATAAATGAATTGGCTGGATTGATACCACATGCTTCCCCAAGTTTAAGGTGTTCTTTCAGCATACGGTATTCACCGTGGATCGGCATAAAATATTTCGGTTTCATAAGTCTGAGCATCAGTTTTTGCTCATCCTGGCTGCCGTGTCCCGAGGTGTGAATATCACTTAATGGACCATGAATGACATCTGCTCCGGCACGATACAGTTTATTGATCGTCCGGCTGACACTTACCGTATTACCAGGGATTGGAGAAGATGAAAAGACGACCATATCACCAGGGATAATCTGAATTTGACGGTGAGTGCCATTTGCTATTCGCGACAATGCTGCCATTGGTTCACCTTGGGATCCTGTACAAAGAATGGTCACCTTGTGTGCAGGTAAACGGTTAATCTGGCTCGCTTCTATGAATGTATCTTTAGGCGCCTGGATATAGCCCAGCTCCTGACCAATACGGATGGAAGATTCCATACTGCGGCCAAATACAGCTATTTTACGGTCATATTTAACTGCTGCTTCCACTACTTGCTGCAGACGATAGATATTCGAGGCGAATGTTGCAAAAATTAGTCGCCCTTCGACTCTGCTGAATATGTCACGAATGTTCTCGCCAACAACCCGCTCTGACATGGTAAACCCTGGCACTTCGCTGTTGGTACTGTCTGAAAGCAGGCAAAGTACGCCTTCTTTGCCAATTTCAGCCATTTTGGTCAAGTTGGCAGGATCGCCAACAGGTGTGAAGTCAAATTTGAAGTCACCGGTATGAACGATATTTCCCGGTGGTGTTTTGACAACGATACCATATGAATCAGGAATACTGTGGGTTGTGCGGAAAAAAGAAACAGATGTCTTACGGAATTTGATAACATCATCCTCTTGAATGGTGTTCAATTTCGCATTCCGCAATAGACCATGTTCCTCCAATTTATTTCGTATTAAACCAATCGCAAGCTTTCCGGCATAAATTGGAACATTTATGTCACGCAGGAGGTAAGGGATCCCTCCGATATGGTCCTCATGCCCGTGCGTTATGAATAATCCTTTTATTTTATCCTGGTTTTGCGTCAGATAGGTGTAGTCTGGAATGACATAATCGATACCAAGCAATTCGTCTTCCGGAAATTTGATTCCGGCATCAACGAGGATGATTTCATCCTGAAATTGGATTCCATATGTGTTTTTTCCGATTTCACCAAGTCCGCCTAACGCAAAAACAGCTGTCTGATCATTTTTAACAAACTTCATTATGTCAGATGTTCTCCAGTTCAAATTGCTCGGATTTTTTTTCAAAGGCTAAATGGGCATCATCCAGAATTTGGATAAATTCAATGTTATAGTTGCGATCGGAAAGTTTGCGGCGTACATCTCTCTCAGATGAACCTTCAATATATAAGCTTTTTGTTCGTTCACGTACAGGTATTTCATCAGGCAGTTCCTGATATAAAACTTTAAAAACCATGATTATCTCTCCTAACACATCGATACTTTTAGTAAAACGTTTTTTATTCCGTACTCCTGTTCAAATGGCTCTTTTCATCGCAAAATAACTGATGACTACACGCCGAATAAAAGGTGGTTTTATTATCAGCCTTGCCACCGTATAGTGCCTTAATGGGTTTTCCACAGCAATTTAAGTTCCACAACCTTTCCTGCACAGTTATTTAAGGTAGTCTTTTTTAAAGGTTGTAGGTACACGTCCTCTTCCCAGAAAATCTTTCCAGCGTTTTTTTAGCTTTTCTTTCAGGCGTTTCAACATGAGATATGCATCTCCTTTCAGTTGTTTAAGAAAAGCATTAAAAACGTACGTTCTACCGATCCAATCCCTCTTAACTATAGTATAATACGGTTAGCGTATTTTTGAAATAAAAACATTCCATTTGTTTAAAAAAGATCTCCCTTTATTGTTTAGCAGAAGCTTTCAACGTGAATGATTAACAGTTATTTTTCGCTGATTACATAAAATTATGCAGGAACCCATAATGATAGATCCCTGCAGGTTCATATCCCGTATGTAATGGGCCGCAATCCCAAAAAAACGGGGAATAACGGTCCCTGAATGTCCGATTCTGTTCAACTAACAGTCAATGGGGGAGAGCACCCCATTGACTGAAGTTTCACTTTACTTACCCGATTGATTTTGAATTATCCGGGATGGCGAATGGATTTTCTTTATTAATGTGATCATAAAACATAACGCCATTCAAATGATCTATTTCGTGCTGCACAACAATGGCAGCATAGTCACGCAGCCGTAATTTCAGTTCCTTGCCATCCATTCCAATGGCTTTTACGGTTACACGGGCATTCCGTGGGACGTACCCTTCCACGTCCCGGTCGACGGACAGACAGCCTTCCCCGGCTGACAGGTATGCCTGTTCGACCGAATGGCTGACGATTTTGGGGTTAATCAGACCGTAACTGTAAAGTTTCCCTTTTAAGTCCTCAAAGTGAACAGCACACATTCGTTTATTAATTCCCAGTTGTGTTGCAGCCAGTCCAACACCGGGCCTCAGACCATATTTATTTGCCATTTCTTCGTCTTGACTGTTTTTGATAAATGTCAGCATATCGTTTAATAGCTGTATATCTTCATCAGATGGAGGAATGGGTACTTCCTCAGCTTTTTCACGTAATGAAGGATGTCCTTCCTTGACGATATCGTCCATTGTTATCATTATTTGACACTCCCTAGCTTAATCATAAAGTGAAACTTCATTCAGCGGGTGCTTTTCCCTGCTGAATTGAACAGAATCGGGCATTTACGGACAGTTATCCGCCGTTTTTTTGGGATTACTGCCCATTACATGCAGGGTAGTGGTATTTTAACATATTATGCTTTGAAGCATCATAAATTTGCTGTAGGACAGGCAAAATTCATCAAAAATAATCCGATTTATCCGAATGATATGATATACTGTGATAGAAATTCCGCACCTGAGTTGAAGGAGGAAATGTTTGTGATATGGAAAAAGTTATCATTATTCATTAGTTTATTCATTCTGATCATTTTTCTGTCTGCCTGTAACAGTACAGCGTCGTCAGAACAAATTTATAATCATTTGGAAAAAGCTGTTGAACTTGAGCAGACGTTTGACGAACAGCAAGATTCGATCGTTGAGCTTGAGCAGGAAGAACAGGAAATATACAGTCAAATCATTGATTTGAGTATGGAAGAGTTCGATAAAATTAAGGAACTATCCGGACAAGCACTTGATAATATCGAAACAAGAAATGAAAAAATAGACTTGGAAAAAGAGAGCATTGATGCATCAAAAGAAGCGTTTTCCAATATTGAAGATATGATCCCTGAGCTGGAGCAAGAAGCTGCAAACGAAAAAGCGGAAGAAATGTACAATGTCATGATGGACCGTTATGAGGCTTATGATAAACTTCATGAAGTTTATTCCAAGTCATTAACGCTTGAAGAAGAATTATATACAATGCTGCAGCAGGAAGACCTTGAACAAGATACCCTCTCGGAACACATCGCAAAATTGAATGAAAATTATCAAAAAGTGATTGATGCCAACAAGTCGTTCAATGAACTTACGACCAAGTACAACACATTAAAAGAAGAATTCTATAACGCCGCTGGAATAGAAGTGGAATTTGAAGAGAACCCTACAGGAGAAGGAGAAAGTGATAGCGGCGATTCAAATGAATCAGAGCAGGAAAAAGAATCAAATGAATCAGAACAAGAAAAGGAATCAGATGAATAAAACATCTGGTTCTTTTTTGTAACTTAGAAGATTAAATAATGGATAACCTTA
>NZ_DATGTI010000087.1:0-39148 GCF_035301925.1 Lentibacillus sp.
CTGGCCCGATTGTCGCATAAAGGTTGATGTGAATCCAAAGATGTTTATTTTAAGACCATTTTATTACAATCTTTAGTTTTATTTTAACATAAATATTCAAAAAATGATAAAATTTTCAAAATACATCTCTACACACTAAAATAGCATTTAAATTAAAAGGTATTTTCGCTAAGCAATTTTTACCCTTTTTTTCAATACTTTTAGGGCAATGACAATATTTATTGTCACTTTGTTATTTGTTGTACTAATTCGAATGATAAAATATCAATTTTTACCTTAAAAAGTTGTTATGACAGTAAAAAATAGCGCACTAAATGTTATGTGATTTAGTACGCTAAATGTATTGTGTTTTTATTTTTTCTCCACTGTAAGTGAACTACTTACCTATTACAGGACGCTCTATTTTATACTGCGTCCTCTTTCTTCACTTGTTTACTCCGGAGCTGGCCGCATGCCGCATCGATATCTGCACCATTTTCCCAGCGGACGCCGCACTGGATGCCGTTTTCCCGTAATGTCTGGTAAAATGCCTGGATGGTCGATGAATCACTGCGCTGATACTGGTCATGCTCACTGACCGTATTGTATGGTATTAGGTTCACATATGATAAATGCCGTTTATCAGAAAGCAGCTCAACCAGCTCTTCTGCATCTTCTTTATGATCATTGACATCCTTCAGCATGATGTACTCATATGTGACACGGCGGTTGACGTGCTCCAGGTAATAATCAACAGCTTTCATCAGCTTCTCAATCGGAAAAGCACGGTTGATCTTCATAATCGACGTACGCAGCTCGTTGTTCGGTGCGTGCAACGAAATCGCCAAGTTCACCTGTGTACCGGTATCCGCCCATTCGTAAATCTTATGAGCAAGCCCGCTTGTTGACACGGTGATATGACGGGCACCGATGTTCAGACCGGCATCATGGTTGACAACGTTGATAAAGTCCATCAAATTATTGAAGTTATCAAATGGTTCGCCGATACCCATCACAACGATGTGGCTAACACGCTCATCGTTGCCTTTCATATCCATGTCTTTTTGCACGTTCATAATCTGCTCTACAATTTCTCCGCTCTTCAAGTCACGGTTTTTTCGGAGCAGTCCGCTCGCACAGAACGAGCAGCCGATATTGCAGCCAACCTGTGTTGTCACACAGACCGACAAACCATAGTTAAAACGCATTAATACTGTTTCGATCAGGTTGCCGTCTGACAGCCGGAACAAATACTTGATCGTGCCGTCTTCTGACTCCTGTCTGATCTCCTCTTTCGTCGTATGAAAGACAAAATTATCTTCGAGCAGTGCAATCGTCTCTTTGTTTACATTTTTCATCTCGGAAAAATCATTAATGCGCTTTTTATACAGCCAGTTCCACACTTGGTCAACACGGAAACGGCGCTGGCCATGGTCAGTAAGCCAGTTTTGCAGTTGTTCATATGTTAATCCGTAAATGGATTTTTTGCTCATGCCTATCCCTCACTTCGATACATTACAATTGTTCATTGTACTATAATACTGGGTGGATGGCAATGTGGCAAACCGCACTTGTTCTTCCCAATCAATTAAGTTGTCAGTTTCCTTTAGAGTGCCTTAATTTCCTGTTCCAGGTTACCGTATTTTTGATATGTCAGCAGGTCGTAATTTTCCAGTTTGCGTTGGAGGGCGGCATTTGATTGTTTTAACTGTCTGACCTGGTTGGTATATACTGATTTTTTCTTTTCTCTTTTTTGCCGTTTTTCGTTTTCGAATTCCATTTGCCGAATCATCTCTTCTGCTTTGTGCCGCTCTGCCTGTTCGTTTTGAACCTGGCTTTGCAGTTCCGCTATCTTTTGTTTGAGTTCGTCAACCTTTTTCTGTGACGCTGTAAGTTCCCATCACCCGTGTTTAAGCTCGGCGATTTGCTTTCGGTCATTTTTTAATTGACAATTTTGATCTTTAATGATTTGCTGCTGCTGATCCAACTTCTTCTGTGTGGTATGTAATTCTTTCTGCGCCCGTTTACGCAGGCGTTTCTCCCGCTCCAGGTCTTCTGTTGTTATGTGTTGTTATGTTTGGTGCGGTATGGTCGGTCCGTGGTTTTGGCTGCTGTACCTTCTGTTTAAAACGTTCCCTGTTTTGCTCCAATTGCCTGTACTTTTGCCGGCTGGCGCTTTCGAATGTTTTTTGGTGTGCTGAATGGTTCAATTGCCTCCCCTCACAGCAGCATACGTCTAGCTAGTACAATTATACTAGAAAATGACTGAAAATGCAGAGAAGTACGTGTTTATTTTGACAAATTTTTATGATGGAAGTCATCCGGCCGGTTTTTGCCATAATTCGAATTTATTTCCACAGATATTAGGTCACTTCCATAACAAATCCCTCCAAAACAAAAACCTCCTACCATAAGCAGGAGGAAAGCAAACGCTTCAAGAAAAACCTGTGCCCGTAAACTGTTCGAATTTCAAATCCGATTAAAAATATTTCGAGGCCAGCATCTCCGCTGTCCGGGTTGCCAATGCCTGGGTCGTTGCCGTCGGATTTGGTCCGCCAAGCGCATTATAATCAGCACTGTTATCAGCAACATAGAGCCTCTCCACCTGATAGGCTTCACATGATGTATCAACGACATACCCCATCCGCATCGTGCTTTGCAAGTGGATGTAGTAATTTGCCGGGAGGTCCGTTCGGTGGACTTTTTTGGCACCTGCCTGTCGTAAAATGTCCGTGGCGATTTTGATTAATTGCTCCCTTCTCTTTTTCGACTTTTTGCTTGGTTCATAGTGGACGCGTGGTACCGCGCCATGTTCATCTTTGATATGCGGATCCAGTTCAACTCGGTTATGAAATTTAACCTCGTCATCAGTGATGGCGGAAAGGGTGAGCGTTCGGCTGTAGTCTTCCATGGCTTTTTCCAGCTCGGAACCGACAAGTCGTCCGCGCTGCTCCCAGAGTCCCGAATCGGAGTGATGGAGGCGATTATAGCCTGATTGACTGAACCCAAATAGCTGCTGTGCTGACAGTCCGGGGCTTTCCCCAATATTTTCAATCATGCCGAGGCCGGGATAATCAAGGCGTGATCCTGATGTATGCCCGATAAATGGATTCGTCGTTCGACTGCCGACAGTCGCCATTAACGTATCTTCATCAAATGTGCCTGTCACCATATCCATATAATGATTGGTCAGACCGCGGCCTACCCAAGGGTTATACGGCAAATCCGAGTTCAGCCAAAGCCGTGGTGTCTCCACACAGCCGGCAGCCATCACGACTGCTTTGGCACGCAACTCTTCCATTTCACCTGTCCACGTATCCCTGATCTGTACCCCTGTTGCCTGCTGATTGCCGCCCGCATTATATGCCGTCAATACCTTGGTTACAAATGTGTTCGGCCTGAACGTCACATATCCGGTCTTCATCGCCAGCGGGACATAGCTGACCGTCGTTGGACGTTTAGCCATTTTTTCAAGTGATGGCCCGTATGGACAGCCCTGACCGCAATGGCCGCTTAATGTACAGCCTTCCATATGGCTTAGTTCTTCCATCGAATAGTTCGGATCCATTAAATGCTCATTCGGCGGCAAAATGGCATTCGGCTGCGGACGATACCCGATGCTGGTGACATCCAATGTTCGATTTACAGAAAAACCAGCCTTCTCCGCTCCAAAATAAAAGAGCGTTTCTTTCGTTGTCGTTGGGGCAAATTCAACAGGTAATGTCGCTTCCACTTTTTCATAATAGGGAATGAGTTCGTCGTAACTGATCGGCCACTCAGCGATAGCTTCGGGAAAAGCACGCGGCGAGTTGGCATAATAATGCAGTGTCGACCCGCCGATGCCTGCACTTTGCCATAATAACGCCCGATCCGGGATATTTCGGTACCAGGGCGTACGTCTCCTGTCTGCCGCTCCCCAGCGGAATTTGCCTGTCACAGGATCATCCATATCATTTTCCAGTCGTGTCAGCTGACGGCGGTAAAGCGTGCCGTCCAAATCCCCGGGGTCCGAGCTTTCTTTCGCCATGCCACAGTTTTCATTCGGTTCCGGCCACTTTTTATTGCCGTACCAGGGGCCGGCTTCCAGTACCAGCACACGGATGCCTAACTCGCCGAGCTCTTTGGCAACAACAGGTCCGCCGGCGCCAGCGCCAATCACAATGACAGCTGGATCTGTTTTCATTCGCTATCCCCATTTCTCCATATTTTTAATAAAAAGCCGCGGAAATCGCGATAACCTAATGACACACCTGGATAGCCAACTTGCTGCCAGGTCAACGGAAAGAATTCAAGGCGTCGATCATCCGGGGGAAAAAACCGAGTCGAACCATACATCGGCCATTCTGAATAAAAACCAAACATCGAAAACCGATTTAACGCATCGGTGACAAATTTAACCATACCGGCGTTATTTTGAAAAGGAGACGGCAGCACGTAAAGGTCGACAGCCAGGTTCTCCAGTGCCGATAGCGTCCGAATACGATCTGTCCGGGATAAATATGAAAACATGCGGCCCCCGGGAAACAGACTTTGCGGATAGGTTTGTGCCTGATGCGCATTCACAAGCTGCGTTGCGGCAACATCCAACATAATTGCTGTGGGATAAGCAAGCGGGATTACATAATGATGCAGCTGCTGCTGAATGGAAATATTGTTGTTTAAGGCATTGATGACATATTCATGAACCCCTATATCGTGAGCACTAAAAGGGGATCCATACCCGTGCTGAACTGACGGCACTAAGGCATCCGTCAACGCCTGAAAGCTTGCCTGAATATAGTCTTGCGATTGGGTATAAACACTGATGACATGTCACCTCTTTCTTATTTTACAAACTATTACCAACGTATGGTTCGGTTTCGTTTGTTATGACCCCATCTTGATCCCGTCTTCAAAAACCTGTTGAACCAGGATCCATTTCAGTGGAAGTCCAAGTGTCCCAAATATAGGCAAAATGCATATGTATATATGGGAATAAAAGATAAGGGAAAAGGTGATGACATGGCGGAGTCAAGAAACAATAAGCAGGTTCATGGCAATCGTAAATATGAGCAGCTCGGACAATATCGGGTAAAAAACACGGGCAAGAAAATGACAACGAACCAGGGATTAAAAATTTCCAATGACAAAGATTCTGTCAAAGCAGGTATCCGTGGCCCAACCATCATGAATGACTTTCATTTCCGGGAAAAAATGACCCACTTTGACCACGAACGGATACCGGAAAGAGTTGTCCATGCAAGAGGCTATGCGGCGCACGGGGAATTTGAATTGTATCATTCGATGAAAAAATATACAAAAGCAGGATTTTTGCAGGAACCGGGATCAACGACACCTGTATTTGTTCGTTTCTCAACCGTTGTCGGAAACAAAGGGGCGATGAATACGGCCCGGGATGTTCGCGGTTTTGCCGCTAAATTTTACACAGAAGAAGGCAATTTTGATTTAGTCGGGAATAACATGCCTGTGTTTTTCATGCAAGATGCGGTCAAGTTTCCGGATCTCGTTCATGCGATTAAACCTGAACCACATCATGAAATGCCTCAAGCCTCTGCCGCTCATGATACATTCTGGGATTGGGTGGCGAATAACCAGGAATCAGCCCATATGGTTATGTGGCTCATGTCGGACCGGGGCATTCCAAGAAGCTGGCGAATGATGGAAGGATTCGGTGTCAATACATTTCGTTTCGTCAATGAAGAAGGTAAAGCGACCTTTGTTAAGTTTCACTGGAAGCCTGTCCTCGGTGTTCATTCATTAGTATGGGATGAAGCGCAAACTATTGGCGGAAAAGATCCGGACTTTCACCGAAGAGATCTATGGGAGAGTATAGAACGAGGCGCTTATCCGGTCTATGAACTGGGTGTCCAAATGATTGATGAAGACGATGAATTTATGTTTGACTTTGACATTTTAGACGCAACGAAAATTTGGCCGGAGGAAATCGTCCCTGTACAGCCGATCGGAAAACTGACATTAAATCGAAATGTCGATAATGTATTTGCGGAAACCGAGCAAGTCGCGTACCATCCGGGGAATGTTGTTCCAGGCATTGACTTTACCAATGATCCGCTGCTGCAAGGCCGGTTGTTCTCCTACCTTGACACCCAATTAATCCGGCTGGGCGGCCCCAATTTCACAGAACTGCCGATTAATCGACCCGTCTGCCCTTTCCATAATAATCAGCGAGATGGGTTCGGCAGGCACCGCATTGATGTGGATCAGGTAAGTTATCACCAAAATTCCTTGGCGAATAATACACCAGCTACCTCGAGCCCGGAAGAAGGCGGCTATACGCATTATCAGGAAAAAGTCGACGGGCACATTATCCAGGCGCGAAGCAACTCTTTCAAAGATTTCTTTTCGCAGGCGCGATTATTTTGGAATAGCATGTCACCTGTCGAGAAGAAACATATTATTGATGCATTCAGCTTTGAAGTAGGGAAAGTTAATAGCCGTTCCGTTCGTCAGCAGGTTGTCGATATGTTTGTTAAAGTCGATAAGGCCATGGCAACCAAAATTGCTGACAATATTGGCGTTGATCGCCCAAGTGGTGAGCACGTCCCCGTGTCAGAAAGTTCCCCTGCCGTGAGTCAGGCGTATACAAACCGGTTCCCCTATTCTTTAAAAGTAGGTGTTCTCATTGGCAACGGGTTTCATGGGAAGGAAGTAAGATATGTGCTTGACACCTTACAGCAATATGGTGTCTTCATCGTCTTCGTTGGCGAATCACTCGGTACCGTCACGGGAGATGATGGCACCCAAATCGAAATTGACGAAACATTTACGACCACTGATTCAACCTTGCTTGATGCGCTTTACGTTGTCGGAGGAAGTGCCGAAGATGAGCAAAAGTTCCAGCAAAACATATTGTCATTTATCAGAGACGCATACAACCATTATAAGCCAATTGGCGTTGCAACAACGGGACAGAATTACTGGCAAGTATCCGATATGAATGCCTTGCCCGGCGTTGTTTTCGCTGCCAATAATCCTGATTTCGGGGATGAATTTATCGCTGCCATTGCTCAGCAAAGGTTTTGGAACAGGAAAGTGTAAGCTTAACCAATGGGCCATGTTAACGAATGGAATCCCTGAAAACATCCCGTATCTCCTTCAAAGGGGTACGGGATAAAGTGAAACTTCAATCAGGACATGCGTGCTAAATGATTTAACAGAGACCTTCAAAGCAACGCAGGGATACATAGATGTCAATGTTTAAGAAAATGAAAAACAATATTTGGTTAAATAACATACAGGATATATTTTGTGCATAGTATTTAAGGGCGTTAAGCGGACCGATCGGTATTTGATTGAATTCGATTGGCATCACCGCCCTATTGGAGGTGAGAGAAATTTTCCCAAGGAGGGATTATGTGAACCAAATGGAACACCAGCCATACGTCCATCCGCCCCACAAAAAAGCAACCTTTATGGCGTTTGTCGATGCGGTCATTCCACCACCTTGGGGAGGCGTGGCTATTCAGCTGGATGACTACCTGATATGGATATTGGATCATCACATTTCGGTTCAGGAAAACTTGAGTGTCAAAACGGTCCTTTTATCAGCACCAACAGCTTTGATGCTTGATGCAGCTGCCACACAACTCATGGCGCTCAAAGGTATGAAACGTTCGCCTGATTTGCTCACTTTTCCTCAAAAAGGGGCATTTGCAGCCCTTGTGCCCAACGACCGGTTTGAAGCCATTCGTTTGTTGGAGACCCTCCAAATTGATTTGGAAGCCCTCCCCTCTCCGTACCGTAACAACGCCAACCTGGTCAAAAATATCGTGACGTTTCTTCATCAAATGACTATGTTTGGCTATTATTCAGAATGGGTTACATATGGTTCGACACGACTGGCGTATCCCGAAGATCGTGAACTCGAAGGAAGATCCTTCACGTGGGATTTGGCAGGCTATCCAGGCGTTTCATGCGGCTATCGTGCACTTCGGGGATTCCCGGTTGTAGAATTTGCTGATAAGGAGATATGATAAATGAGTATAGATGCAGATGTGATCATCATTGGGGCTGGCGGTGGCGGTGCCGTTGCTGCCAAAGAACTGGGTGAATTGGGCATCAACGTCCTTGTTCTTGAAGCAGGTCCCTGGTATGGCAATAAACAATGGGAAGAGCCCAATCAGTATCGTGGTCCTGTCAGCAGTTCAAATCCGGATGACTTGGATGTTCATCTTCTAAGGCAACAATATACCCGATATGAACATACGATGAATGATATTGTTGCCGGGCGTTTTCGCTGGGGACCGGCCGATCGTCGCCGGCCGACATGGTATCGGCGTATCCCGGAAAAAGGAATGTCCTGGCAAAACGCCGGTGTCGGGGGGACAACACAACATTACTGGGCAAACTCACCGCGGGCCTATCAAATGGCTGTTGATGATGTCTGGCCGATTTCTTATCGGGAGTTAATTCCCTACTATCAAAAAGCAGAAGATACACTGCCTGTCCGACCTGCCCCTGCCACACCAAAAGAAGAATTGTTTTACTACGGAGCCAAAAAAGCAGGCTGGTCCTTGCTTGATACGTTAAATCCGGTTTCTCCCGGCTACCGGCCGCAGCCTAATGCCATCCTGCCTCCTAATGAACGGTTAATGGATCCCAAAACGAGCCTCTATGAATTATCCCACATGGAAGGTTGTACAATGGCCGGACATTGCGTCAATGGCTGTCCATATGGGTCATCCGTTGATAAAGTGGCCAAACGCGCGACCCACGTCAGTTATGTCCCTTTAGCACTCAGGACTGGAAATGTCGACATTCGGCCCAATACATATACAACTAAAATTTTAACCGACCATCATCCAAACGAAGGCATCATCGCCAGTGGTGTGCAATTTCGGGATACGTGGACGGGCGAAATTGGAGAATTGTACGCAAAAGTTATTGTCATGGCAGCAGGTTGTATCGAAAGTCCGCGGCTTTGGCTTAATTCGGAGCTGCCCCAGAATGAATGGGTTGGGCGCGGGCTGACAACGCATTATTGGGATTGGGTAACCGGCGTCTTCGATGAAAAGGATCTTATGCATATCTTGGGGCAAAACCATGTCGATCCGTTTGTCGGTCACACATCTGCTGCCCGATTGGACTATCCGGGACTGGGCGTTATCCAGCCATCCGGACCTCAGCCCTGGCTTATTTTCATCGTTAACGTTTGGATTCAGCCAAAACGGGGATGCCTCCCAACACAAGCTATCCCCTGAAGTTCCGTGGGATTTACAGGGAAGATTAACAGGAGATGAATTGAAAGAATGGATGGACAATTACCGAAACACGTTAAGTTTTTTGATCCTTGCCGATGATCAGCCACATAAACGAAACGGTGTCACGGTTGATCCTTTGATAAAAGATGAACATGGACCGGTCCCTGTCATTCAATATATACCCAGCAAGCAAGATGTGCAGAAGCGGCATGAATTAGCCGGAATCACCACAGATATTTTGCGTAAAGCCGGAGCGAAGAAGGTTATCCGCACTGATTGGCCCGCTACCTTATTTGCCCATATGGAATCCACCATGCGAATGGGGTATGTTGCGGACAGCGATTGTGAAGCGTACCAGGTCAAGCGGCTTTTTATCGCCGACAATAGCGTCCACTATAATGGGATCGGCGGCCCGAATCCCACGTTGACAACGCAAGCGTTAGCTACCCGGACGGCAGAAAAATTGGCGATAAAATATTTCAGCTGAAGCGACCCTTCACCAGCAGGAATCCCCCTTTAATTTTGAGGAGGCTGCAGAGCAAAACCTGAATGTATGCAGCCAAATGGTTCATTAATTTAAACGACACAACAGATCCGAACTTCCTCGGGTCTTCCAGTGCAGGTGTCTTTTACACTGGCTTATATCCTTGCATACATTGTTATATAACCTGAAAGTCACGGGGGTGAATCGATGTCTGTTGAACATTTCCGCGGACTCTGCCAGCGGTGTAAAGGCAGAGCTGTTGAAATAAAAACCCGTAATGGCGCCATTCACAGAGGTATCATCAATCATGTTGACAACCACTATGTCTATTTGCATCCGCTTGGCCCCGGCAGACCTTTAGGTGGTTTTGGCTATGGCGGTTTTGGAGGATTTGGTGGTTACGGATACGGTGGCGGCCTTGGACTGGGTATTGCGTTGGGCGCTATCGGTACCCTGGCGCTCGTTCCATTTGGCGGATTTATTTAATGGCAGCCCGGCGTTTTCTTATTTTTTCCGAATGCCAAACGTCATATTTGATGCCGCTATCATGTCTGTTTAGAAATTTCGGCATTCGCCCCCTCCATAGCGAGTGCCGAAGTTATTTAAAACGTCAGTCTTAATGCTAACGTTTTAAATACAAGTTTTTCTCATTCCGATAACACAAATGGGCAAAATACTGGAACTTCTGTCTGTCAGGTCGTATCATTTCCCCTAAGGAGTGAGACATATGAGTACCAAAACCTTTAACAATATTCCACTATCTGTTCTGGACCTTGCGCCTGTCCTGGAAGGGAGCACGCCGGAACAATCGTTCAAAAATAGTGTGGCATTAGCACAAAACGTGGAAAAATTCGGATTTAATCGTTACTGGCTGGCCGAACATCATAACATGCCGGGGATTGCCAGCTCCGCCACATCCGTTCTAATCGGCCATATTGCCGGCGCAACCAATAAGATGCGCGTCGGTTCTGGCGGTGTCATGCTGCCAAACCATGCTTCCCTTGTCATCGCGGAGCAATTCGGCACACTGGAAACACTTTATCCTGGCCGCATTGACCTCGGGCTGGGCAGGGCTCCCGGGACCGATCAGGCAACTGCCTACGCATTGCGCCGCACATTGAATCAGCGGGTTGAGGATTTTCCAATGCAAGTGGAAGAACTGGAAAACTACTTTGCCGGAACAGCCGGTGTCCGCAGTGTACCCGGCGAAGGACTCAATATCCCGATCTGGCTGCTCGGATCAAGCGGTTTCAGTGCCCAGCTCTCCGCACAAAAAGGCCTGCCATTTTCGTTTGCAAGCCATTTTGCACCGGATAACACAATCGCGGCACTGAACTTATACCGCGACAACTTTACGCCATCCGATGTGCTGAATAAACCATATGCGATGATTGGCGTCAATATCATTGCTGCTGACACGGATGAAGAGGCCAAGTACTTAGCCACTACCCAGCAGGAGCAAACACTCAGTATCCGACGCGGACAGCCGACGAAGCTGCAGCCGCCGATTGAAAACCCTGATGAGGTCTGGTCGGAAATGGAAAAAGCGGTTGTCGAGCAGTCAAACAACTCGCCATACACGCTGATCGGCAGCAAAGAAACCATTAAACAAGGATTGGAAAAGGTACTTGAAGAAACCCAAGCAGACGAAATGATCATCAACTCACAGATCTATGACATTAAAGCCCGCATCCGTTCATATGAAATTGTCGGTGAGCTGATGGAATAGAAAAGCATTAACGGGAAAAAGCCTTGGCGGGCGAGTGCCAGGGCTTTTTTGTTTGCTTGGTTATGGTCCAAATAATATCCATTTTTGTAACAGTTTCAGCAGATTTTTTGTGAACTTTAGCCGAATTTGTGACAAGTTCAGCGAATTTAGAAATGGTATGAAAAATACCGCCATACAAAAGCCGTAGCCTCCAAAAAAAGAGCTGTGGCTTTAATTGAACAGATCAGCTGCCTGAAACAATGCGGGATGCAACGTCGATGGTCCGCCGTGTCTGATGTTTGACCGCACCTTCAATGTCTTCCACCATGTTGTTATCCTTGTCAACAGAAACGCTAGTGCCATAAGGATTACCGCCAGCAGTAAAGATTGAATCATCCGAATATCCCGGTGTTGCAATAACGGCACCCCAATGCATCATGGATGTATATAATGAAAGCAGTGTCGCTTCTTGACCGCCATGCGGATTTTGTGCGGACGTCATGCCGCTGACGACCTTGTTAATCGTTTTGCCTGCTGCCCAAATGCCGCCTTGTGTATCAATGAAATTCTTCATTAATGAAATTCTTCATTTGGGCAGGCAGGTTTCCAAAGCGTGTTGGCATACTGAAAATGATTGCATCAGCCCATTCGATGTCCTCCGAGGTTGCTTCAGGTACGTCTTTTGTTGCTTCATAATGTTCTTTCCATGCCGGATTGGATGCGATGGCTTGTTCCGGTGCCAATTCCGGTACTTTGAGCAGTTTCGCTTCAGTACCTGCTTCTTTTGCAGCTGTTTCAGCCCATTGTGCCATTTGATAGTTGGTCCCCGTAGAGCTGTAATAAACAATTGCTAATTTAACGTTTGCCATGTTGTTTGACTCCTTTGCTGTTTTTCTCATAAAACTGATGTTGTCAGCATCTAGCTTCCCCATTTTCTACAGTATGATTCTTCAATTTTTATAATCATTTGTTTCATATGCGTCAAGTTTATGATCAAGGTACTTCTTTATGGCTTCCACCGCTTTTTCGTTCAGCCAGTCAATATTAATCTGTGTTTCACGATCACGATTTAGTTTAAAAATTAGGAGTGGATAGTACTCAATATTACGTTCAATGGAACTGATAGTTAATTTTTTCTTCGGTAAGATGGGAACACCACGGTCAATAAACATTACATCGTCTTCAATGCGAATATAATCTTTCTGATCCATATTGATGTATTGCATACCCTGGATGATGGTCCAAAGGAAGGATACCGTTGTAATGACTATGACAAGCGGATGAATTTGTTTAGTCACCCACGCATCCACTAACAGAACGCTGAGAAATGCGACAGCGTTAAAATTCCGCGCTTCATCCGTGCTTTATTGTCAGCATATTGAAAAGCCAAACAAATCACCTCTCTATTATTGTTACAGTATCGTCCGGGAAATGTTTCATTGTTTAGGAGCGGGACGCGGGGGCTGACCCTGTCCCAAATTGAATCGTTTAGAGTTTCGGCAAAAATTGTTATAGTAGAATTGAATACGATTAAAAGTGAGGTTTTAGCATGAGTAATCTGATTATTTCGCAATTCAGCATTACCCACAACGCCTTCATGAATGAGATTAAGGATGTGGACGAGAAGCAGCTTGATATTCAACCGGATGGATTCAACAACACGATCCATTGGCATATTGGCCATGTGCTGACAGCGAACGAACAATTTCTGTTCGGTTTTCCGGATAATACCGAGCATCTTCCCGAGCGCTACAAGGATCTGTTCGGCTATGGTTCCAAACCGGCGGACTGGCCTGATGATGTACCAAGTGTTGATGAGCTCGCGGATCAATTAACAAGTCAGCTGGAGCGGATCAAGCAAATCCCGGCGGAGAAATTTGAAGAAAAGCTACCCGAACCGGTGTTGGGTGCACAAACATATGGCGAACTGGCAGCAGTGGCCGCATTCCATGAAGGCAACCATACCGGCCGGGTTAATGCCATGAAAAAAGTGCTTAATCAATAATTAATCTAAAAAAACCACGCTTCGGCAGCGTGGTTTTTTCTTTTATTGAAACCCCGGCATCATCTAAAATTGCCCGTATGTGGAGTTTTTTCAACAAACATTTATGAGCAGTACCCATCCCCCAATGGGCGCTTAGACCATTTCCGGCACGCGTTCCTTCATGGTGCCATATTTGGTAAAATTCGCATGCCACGAGAAGGCTTTTTCCAATACATGCGGTGTCTGCCCACCGCGTTCAAGGGCTTCATTGTAATAATCCCACAACTGCTGGCGGTACATCGGGTGTGCACAATTTTCAATGATTTTCGGTACGCGTTCCCGTGGGGCCAGCCCGCGCAGATCGGCATAACCCTGTTCGGTCACGACAACATCGACATCATGCTCAGTATGGTCGATATGGGAGGCGAACGGAACAATGCTGGAGATATTGCCGTCTTTGGCAATTGATTTCGTAACGAAAATCGCCAGCTTGGCGTTGCGGGCAAAATCTCCTGAGCCGCCAATGCCATTCATCATCTTCGTTCCGGATACGTGCGTTGAGTTCACATTGCCGTAAATGTCAAATTCAAGCGCCGTGTTGATGGAAATAAGTCCAAGACGGCGGATGATCTCCGGATGGTTGGAAATCTCCTGCGGCCGCATGATCAGCTTGTCGCGATAGTTTTCAAAATTGGAAAAGACTTGCTTCATTTTATCTTCCGAAAGCGTGATTGAGCAGCACGAAGCGGCATCGACTTTGCCGGCATCGATCAGGTCGAATACAGCATCCTGCAAGACTTCTGAGTAGACTTGCAAATTTTTGAATTCCGAATCGACCATACCGTGCAGCACCGCATTGGCTACGGAACCGATACCGGATTGGATCGGTGCCAACTGTTTGGTAAGCCTTCCGGATGCCACCTCATCCCGCAGAAAATCCAGCAAGTAATCAGCCATCATTTTCGTTTCTGCATCAGGTTTTCCGATCGTTGACGGCGAGTCTTCCTGGTGGGTGAACACGATTCCTTTGATTTTTGCCGGATCAACCTGAATGCTTGTCCCGCCAATGCGGTCATTCGGTTTTGTCAATGGAATGGGCTGGCGATCGCCTTGTTTTGCTGGGCTATACAGATCGTGCATACCTTCCAGGAGCTGTGGCTGTGCCGTGTTGATTTCAATAATGATATTTTGGGCGTTCTCCGCAAACACAAGCGAGTTTCCGATGGATGTTGATGGAATGATACCGCCGTCTTCCGTTATCGCAATCGCTTCCAAAATGGCGTAATCAATCGGTTCAATAACCCCGTGTCTGATCCATTCAGATGTATGTGACAAATGGTGATCGACAAACAGATGCTCACCCTGATTGATTTTTTTCCGCATGACCGGATCCGCCTGGAATGGCAGACGCTTATTAATGATGCCTGCTTCAGCAAACATTTTATCTATATCTGAACCAAGTGATGCACCAGTGAATACGTTTACTTTAAAGTGCTCGTGTTCTGCCCTGTCAACAAGTGCTGTTGGCACCGCTTTCACATCACCTGCACGAGTAAAACCGCTCATCCCCAATGTCATGCCATCCTCAATCCATGAAGCAGCATCTTTTGCTGAAACAACACGATCGTGGAGGCGTTCGTCACGAATACGATCTCCGTTAGTCATGATGTAACCCCTTTCTTTTAAGTTTTAAAACTATTCTAACGTAACGGAAGGGGTGCTTTGGGGATTTTTGAAGGGGATAGCGATATTCATTATGGAATGGAAAAAATGATGGATGAGCCAGCAGATTTTTACAAAAGACAGATATTTTAGAAGTGAAATGAAGGAGATGAAGAACTCCGTATCGAATTGAGGTTTCGATGCTTAGGCTGGCATTTCTGTTCCCAGGTTGGGTTACGTTTTCGCATTGAAGTTGATCATTCCGAGGTGCAGCCCCTGCTCTCAAGTTGACGTTTTCCGATAGCATGTTCCACTTCTCGCGCCCATGTTCATCACCCGCCGGAACATGCTCCATTTTTCCAGCTCTCGCTCAAGCTCATAAAGACGGGCACCACTGGCTGGCTACGCTCCACCCAATCACGACTTCTTTTTCAAAACCCAAGCAATTTCCGGAAATAGCTCGCATACGACTGGCTGACCGGGACCTGAAAGCCGTTATCCATCGCGAGCATAAAGGTGGAATGCGTATCTGGGAAGATGTCCCTGATATGATGGACGTTCACAATAAATGACCGGTGGCAGCGAATGAACATCTCTCTCGGGAGTGAATATTCATAATCCTGGAGCGCCCGCGTTGTCGTCCCAACAAGTGCATCGGCAACTACGTGCGTTTTCCGATCTTTTGCCTCCATAAACACCACATCATGAAATGGAATCGGCCGCCACCCGTCCAACGTTTTAACGGTCACCACTGATTTGCCCTCAGTCATCACCGGATAAATGGCGGTGACACACCCTTCCAGTTCCCCGTCCTGATGAAACGGAACCGCCATACCGTGATACGGCACCCCGAACACATTGCGGTCAATGAATTCCGAAACCTTTTGACCGGTATTAAGGGCTTTATGCGCGATTGTTCCGTCCACTACCGGGTCACCTGGTTTTATTTTTAAATCAATCCGTTTGCTCGGCCGGTAATAGACATATTCTGATGTATCTGAAACGGCAATGGATATCTCATCAGAAAACAGCTCACCAATGACATCCAAGAGTGATCCGAACGTTAAGCGATTCATAAACAGACACCTTTCCTGCGATTTAATCTAATGATAATGTATCACGACCGGAAATTAAAGCGAAACCCAATCAACGGAACAGCCTTCTCCGGTGATTGTTAGTTGAGCAGATTTATGGACAGTTATCCCCCGTCTTTTCGGGGATTAGTGTACATTATATGCGGGGAAAATAACAATTTCTGTGTTTTCCTAGTTTTCCATTGGCACATTTGGTAATCTTATCAGTAAGAGCACTTATACATATTAAGGGGTTTTTGAGATGAAAAATTTAGTCATCCTAGGCGGCGGATATGGCGGGCTGAACATTTTGCAGAACCTGATCGAGGATAATCTCCCCGAAGATTTGCATATTACGGTGATTGACCGCAATCCATACCATTCCGTCAAAACAGAATTCTACACCATTGCAGCTGGCACATCCGCTGATAAAGATGTGCGCATGGACTTCCCGGAGCACGATAAAGTCAGCTATGTATATGCGGAAATTGAGCGTATCGATATTGAAAATCGGCAAATCCTTTTTCAGGAACGCAGTGAACCCGTATCATATGACTATTTGGTCATTGCCCTGGGATGTGAGGACAATTATCACGGGGTTGAAGGAGCAGCTGAATATACCGAAAGTGTTCAAACCTTTGACAGGGCACGTCATACCGGCGTGGCGATCGGCAATCTGGCAGCCTATGGAAAAGCGACCATTGTCGGTGCAGGGCTGAGCGGAATTGAAGTGGCTGCCGAAATTCGCGAAAGCCGGCCAGATCTTAATATTCGCCTGCTTGATCGCGGACAGTCCGTGTTAAAGGCGTTTGATAAAAAAATCCAGAACTATGTGGAAGATTGGTTCATGAAAAATGATGTGGAAGTCATTCACGGCGCCAATGTTGAATATGTCGAAAAAGACGGTGTCTGCAACAATGGGATTTGCTATGTTAATGATGTCACCATCTGGACAGCAGGGGTAAGACCGAATTACCTCGCCCGTGAATTGCCATTGGAGAAAGACGACCAGGAAAAAATTATCGTCAATGACTTTTATCAGGTACCGGAGCAGCCGCACATTTATGTGGTTGGGGACTGTGCTTCCTCTGAACATTCCCCGAGTGCCCAGCTTGCCCGCCAGCAAGGAGAGCAGATCGCGGATGTCCTTTCCGCCATCCTTAAAGGCAAAGAACCGAAAAAACCCGGTAAACTTAAGCTGAAAGGCACGCTCGGCTCACTCGGCAGCTCGGAAGGCTTCGGGGAAATGATGTCACAATCAGTTGTCGGCTATATCCCACGTCTGGCCAAATCCGGCGTGTTATGGCTTAATAAACGGCACTAATTAGAAAAACTCGGCCTCTGCCTCGTCCTGAAAGAGGCCATTGTGAGAGATCAGATTGACGGAAATCAGTGAATTAGCTGATTTCAATTTCGAAATGATGTTCTGAAATTTTCACTTAAAGATAGCCGGACGAGCATTGAGGAGCTTACCGGCTATTTTACTATTATTTATGAATGAAACTTAAGCCCGGCATGACCATATTGTTCACAACTCGCTTCTTGATTCGCCAAAAAAGACTATATTGCCAAGGGCCGTACCAGCTGTCCCAATGTCATCATTTACATGCAGCAGGAATTTTTGTTAATCCATGAAACAGTATGAGCCTTGTCTCGGCTGTAAAAAAGCACTCCGCGTTTGTGATAATTCTAAAAAATCGTTTTTATTAATTTGCTCATGGCTGGGCCCGGACATTTTATTGCCGATTTGAGGTATGATTGTACATAAATCATTGGTTGCTTTTTATCCAAACCTTTCTCACTGGATACTTGTCAATAAATGGTTTAAACATTTTTACGTAATTCTTCAACATAACGCTGATGCTTTTTATTTCTGATTGTTTTCACAAAATGCTATAATTAAAATGAATTTTTACGTATATTTCCTCTTTATAATTTTATCCTTCTATAAGTATACGTTTACACATTTCTTCATTTTTCAGCAAATCACCTGACACATCTGGGGGTTTTTTATGAACAATATTAAGGAAACTGTTTTAGAAGTCATTTATTCCATTTTACCGATAGCCATCGTGATAACCGTATTGCAATTCACCA
The DNA here is from genome assembly GCF_035301925.1 of Lentibacillus sp. GTDB lineage: Bacteria > Bacillota > Bacilli > Bacillales > Amphibacillaceae > Lentibacillus. The sequence continues at coordinate 18,209 of NZ_DATGTI010000087.1, forward strand.
TTATCTGGCTGCCGATGGAGGCATTTCTGCAATTTTTGATCGGTGTATTGTTTGTCGGCATCGGTCTTATTCTCTTTCTGCTGGGGGTCAATGTCGGGCTTGTTCCAGTCGGCGAGATGATTGGTTCAGCTTTATCCAAAACGAAAAAAATATGGACCATCGTCTTGTTCGGATTTTTACTCGGAGCGGTTGTGACATTTGCCGAGCCCGATGTCCGTGTCCTTTCCTCACAAATTGATGATGTTTCGGGCGGGGCCATTCCACAAAGCATACTGATTATGTCTGTTGCACTCGGCGTAGGTATTTTTGTTGCATTGGCGATGTTCCGTATCGTGTTTAACGTCAGCATTGTTTATCTCTTAGCGGGCGGCTATGCTCTCGTCTTCTTGGTGGCCGCGTTTTCACCATCCAATTTTATGCCAATTTCCTTTGATGCAGGCGGTGTGACAACCGGACCTTTGACAGTGCCGTTCATATTGGCGCTGGGTGTTGGTGTTGCCACGGTCATCAGAGGAAAAACTGCTTCCAGTGACGGCTTCGGCCTTGTCGGACTCGCTTCAATCGGACCTATTTTATCCGTGCTGATTCTGGGAGTGATTTACGGATGAACCTGCACGTATTTGAAGGCTTTGGTCAGACCATGCAAGAGGTTGCCATTGCACTCTTGCCCCTGGCAGTCCTGTTCGCTATATTCCATTTTGCCTTTTTAAAATTGTCAGTACGCAAACTATTGGACATTGCCGTCGGGTTTATTCTGGCCTTTTTCGGGCTTGCTTTTTTCCTGCAGGGCGTGCATATCGGCTTTATGCCTTTCGGGGAACAAATGGGGAATGTTCTGGGGGATTTATCATATAAATGGCTGTTGATACCCATTGGTTTTGTCATTGGTTTTTTTGCCATCTATGCTGAACCGGCCGTCGCTGTCATGACCGAACAAGCTGAAAAAGTGTCCGGGGGTTACATTCCGGAAAAAGTTCTGCTGTATACACTGTCAATTGGTGTCGGGATTTCGGTTGCCCTTTCCATGGTACGGTTAATTTATGGATTTTCCCTATGGTATTTTATCGTTCCAGGATATATAATAGCTTTTATAATGATTCGCTATTCGCCGAAGACATTTACGTCAATCGCATTCGACTCCGGCGGGGTTTCAACCGGCCCTATGACGGCAACATTCATTTTGGCGATGTTCACCGGCATTGCGGGCCAAATTGAAGGGCGTGATCCGCTGCTTGATGGATTTGGCATGGTTGCAATGGTCGCATTGGCTCCTATATTATCAGTGTTAACGCTCGGCATTCTGTTCAGCAGAAAGGAGAAAAGTCAGTATGTCAGTGAAGATTCAGGGACAAAAGCTTATCATCACGATCGTTAAAAAAGACAAAGCTAAAAAGGTCGTTCAAGCTTCACGCAATGCCGGTGCACAGGGCGGGACTACCCTGCTCGGCGAGGGCTTCCGGCTTAATGAGAAAATGCGCATACTTGGCATACCGGTTGAACGGGAACGAGCTATCATCCTGACACTCGTATCCGATGAGATTTTTGATGAGGTCAGGCGTGCTATAATCGATTCAGTTAATCTGAATAAGCCAAGACAGGGAATCGGATTTGTGATTGATACGAAAAAGATTGCCGGCATCAATCATTTACTCGGATGGCATGGTGAAGAAGGCGATGCAACAGATGAGGAGGGTGTTGATATCATGGCAGAGGAGCAGAACGTTTTATATGATTTAATCATTACCATCGTTAACCGGGGCGATTCGGAAAAAGTGGTGGACGCCACACGGAAAGCCGGTGCTGAAGGCGGGACCATCCTCCATGGCCGCGGTACTGGTGTCCGTGAAAAAGCACAACTGTTCAACATTATGATTGAGCCTGAAAAAGAAGTGATATTGACACTCATCCAGCGCCATAAAACCCAGGAAGTATTGAAAACAATCAATGAAGACGCAGAATTAAAAAAGCCAGGCAAAGGGATAGCCTTTGTATTGGAAGTTGAAAGCACGGTCGGCATCAGTCATGAATTGAACGAAAGAGTCAGGGAAGAATTTAAAAAGCAAAATAAGAAGGAAGAGTAACAATCGCTCTTCCTTCTTATTTATTTTCGCTGACGGCACTTCGGTTTGCCAGATTGCTACTCAACAGATAACTCCTCGCCATCGACGTTTTCAACGGTAATATTCAAATTCGCCCCCAGGTTTTACAACTATTTCTAAGCGCACGTTCATCGTCGGGACCGCCATGCGCCTCAAGTTCGATGACAATTTTCATCAGTACTGAGATTTAGCCTTCATTCATCCACTTTGCTGTGTAAAAGTTGCCGGCATAACAGCCGCCGTTACCACAGCCTTTGCACAAACGGTTTCATCCGCTTGAACCTCCGTATGTATCCTGAATTTTCTCGGATGAACTTCTTCCGGCATGCCAATGGCCTTTAACGGAACATCCTGTGGTGTCGGCTTGATAAAATCCAGATTCAATGAAGCTGTTACAAATCGTGGTGGTTCCTCACCGCTGCCAGGTTCATGTCCATTTTTGCGGTGCAGCGCCAATGACGCTGACCCTGTTCCATGACAGTCGACCAATGATGCGATCAGCCCGCCGTAGACAAAACCGGGAATCGCCGTATGTTCCGGTTTTGGTGTGTAGATAGTAACCGTCTTATCCCCATCCCATCCAGTCCGGAAATGGTAACCATCCTCATTAAGCCTCCCACATCCGTAGCAATGGGAAAAATCAGCCGGATAATCGTCTTGTATTGCATATTTGACTTGTTTCGTCATTTTATGGTCCCCCTTTCTTTACCAGTATATCATGAAAGCGATTACGATTTTAGGTGAAAAAGTTGGTTTAGTGTACAGCAACACGGAAGGTGGCTGGCGTTGTTGTGCATTGTGTGCAGTTCTCACACGACTTGAGCAGTTTGTCGAACGTTTGTTCGATTCTCCCAAACGAGTTAGGCTGCCCGTCGCACGTTTGGATATTGCCTTCGCACGAGTTGATGTACATGTCGCACGTTTGAGTTGCAGGAACCCCCTATTCTTGTGTTTGCTTCATACGTCGCCATTGAAACGAGATTTCCATGAGAGCTATTGCCAAAGCTGCCCAAAAAATGCCATTATCAAAGCCAATCCCAACTTGTGATTCTCCGCCCAGAGCAGTCAGAAGTGCCATCAATGCCACGATATAAACGACGAAAAAAACGTGCGACCGAAAAATTGTGTGCTGATCCGGATTCCGCTTCCGATTGCGGTAAACGGTCATCATGAATAATCCAAGCATGACAACGATCAACACTTCTAAGGAGACCGCTTCTGCAAATGGAATATCGGGAAAATAATCATAAACGAGTAAAATGGTGACACACAATGCAAGGATGATTTCAATCGGACGCAAAAACTTCAGAATGAATCTTCCTTTCTATTAAGTCTATTCTTTATGTTAATGTTCTGGATTGGAAGCGCCAGCCATATGACCGGCCCGTCACGCAATTAGCTGCCAGCACGCTGCTTGTTCAACCATTTAAAGAAGAAAGGTACAGAGAACATAATAACAAACAGACGAAAAAGCTGATAGCTGGTAACAATAGATACATCACCACCGACAGCCGCTGCTGTCAACCCCATTTCGACCATACCACCCGGTGCAGTACTCAACAGCGCCGTCGTGAAAGGCAGTTCATACAGCACCGCCAACCCATACCCAAGACCAATTCCGAACAATACCAGGACAACAACTGTCACAACTGTATAGGTTGATATTTTTTTCCAATCAGGCAGATCCCGCGGCTGCATTTGCAGACCGATATGCACCCCGATGAAGATTTGTGCCAGATCAATGAACGCTACCGGAAGTTGAGGGGTGGGAAGTCCGGCAAACGTCATCACAATGGTCAGCACCATCGGCCCAAGCAGCAGTGCAGTGGGGATTCGTAGACGGGCAAAAAACCACGCACCTGCCACCATAAGCAGTGGATATAAAAGATACGCATACCATGGCATGTCTATCCAGCTGGCAGAGCCGGCACCCATACTATTTTGTATGGCTCCGGAATCACTGCCAAATAGATACACCGTCACAATCGGTACAACAATGACGATAACCATCACACGCATGCTTTGCAGAAACATGATGACAGTCGGATTCAGCCCTTTTATCTCATCCAGCATTACCATAATCTGCGACAATCCGCCCGGTACACTCCCAATCATACAACTTGAAAGATCAAGTCCAGTGATTTTCGAAAAAAGAAAGCCCAGCAGCAGACTAAATCCGATGGTCAGGATGGTGATTGCAATCATTGATGGGACATGGTTACCCATTTCAGCCAGCGTGTCTTTTGTGAATGAAGTGCCGATCAAATACCCGAGCAGCACCATCGCTATTTTCCGAAACGAAAACGGCCAGTACAACTCCCGCTGGGTTGCAATGCTCCACGCAGCTACAGCTACAAGTGAGCCAATCAGCCATGGAAGCGGTATATTCATCTCAGAAAATATGGTAACACCAACCAGCGCCACCGATAATGCCTCCGCAAATGCACGCCATCTGTTCAACATGTTCATCTCCTCTGTATATGTACAAAAAAGAACCACCACACAACATGATGGCCTAATGACATATTATAGAGGAAATGTTGGGATTTGTTAAAGCTAACCTACATTCGCATTTTCATAATTCTATAAAACTAGTGCTGCAATCACACCGCAAATAAACAAAGGAATGTTGTAATGTAAAAATGTTGGTACACAAGTATCCCAAATATGATTGTGCTGACCGTCTACATTCAAACCCGATGTCGGTCCCAGTGTACTATCAGAAGCTGGAGACCCTGCATCTCCAATTGCCCCGGAAGTCCCAATTAATGCGGCTGTTGCCAGAGGACTAAAACCGATGGATGCACATAATGGAACAAAGATTGCGGCAAGAACTGGGATTGTCCCAAACGATGTACCAATTCCAATGGTAACTAACAATCCAACACACATCATAACAATCGCTGCCAACAGATAGCTATCCCCGATCCAGGAGCTTGTTGATTCTACAAGGTCGGTAACCGCTCCGGTCTCCGTTAATACAGAAGCGTAACCGGAAGCTACCAGCATGACGAATGCAATTGCACCCATCATCTTCACGCCACCTTCTACTACAGTTTCACCGCTTTTCCACGTTTCTGCACGGAAGATAAATATGATTAAAATACCGCCTAAAGCCGCAAGAACAAGTGATCCAAAGGCGATTTGCAATACTAGTGTGACAGCCAGACCGAAAAGCGTTATAAAATGCTTCCACTGCCATTTATCATTGGCCTCTTCGGTAGTAGCCGCCACCTCACTTGCAAAATCCGTTGGGATATCTTTGTAGTCGCGTGGCTTTCTGTAAGTGAATAGAATAGCAATTGCAAGTCCGACCACCATGCCGCCCACAGGTATTGCCATAGCCAATGGTATTTGGGACAACGCAATTTCCATACCATTTGCCTTCATTTCATCGACGATAATACCTTGGAAAATTAGACCAAATCCAACTGGCACAAGTATATAAGGTGCCTTAAGTCCAAACGTTAAAGCTGTGGCAATACCTCTGCGATCAACTTTCATCTTATTAAAGATGGATAACAGTGGTGGAATGAGAATGGGAATGAAAGCAATATGGATAGGAATAACATTTTGAGATAAACTGGCAAGACCAGCCAGCAAAAATAGTACAATAGCGCGCCTTCCACGTATAAGCGGTAAAATGCGTTGAATTAAAAAACCTGTAATGCCAGAGCGGGCAATCATAACGGCCAATATCCCCAGTAAAATGTAGCTAAGTGCCGTCTCCCCTTGCCCACCGAGCCCACCAACTAAGGTAGAAACGGTTCCTTCTACTGACAGCCCTGCACTTAAGCCTCCGACCACAGCTGCAATCAGTAGGGCAATAATAACATTGACACGGGCAAGGCTAAGAGCAACTAATACAACTACGGATAATACGACTGGATTCAATAAAATCAAGTCAGTCAACTCCCCTTCATTATATTTGAGTGTGTTCAGACACCCTTGTTTAATACATTAATTCAGTCATAATCCCCTCAAGCCGGCCAAAAATTTTTCACTCTCGATTTTCTGCACGCTACTGTCGTGAAATGGATTCAAAACATTACTAACTGTTTCTATATCTTCCGAAAACATACGATCATTTGTTATACTCGGGACAACATTTCGAAACTTGTTCCATAATTTATACAGTTTTGGAGAGACTTTTTCCGGGCCCTTATATTCAACTGCCTGTAATGCACAAATACATTCAATAGCAAGGACGCGGCGTGCGTTTTGTATTATCGATCCACCATGTCGTGCAGCAATCGTTCCCATACTTACATGATCCTCCTGATTTGCTGAAGAAGGAATGGAATCAACGCTTGCAGGGTGAGCTAATGTCTTATTTTCTGAAACCAAGGATGCTGCCGTATATTGCATAATCATGGCACCGGATTGCAAGCCGGGATCTGGGCTTAAGAACGGAGGCAGATCATTAAGCTGTGGATTAACTAATCGCTCAACACGGCGTTCAGATATATTTGCCAGTTCTGCTACAGCAATTTTTAAAAAATCCATGGCTAATGCAATTGGCTGACCATGAAAATTCCCGCCAGATATAACGAGGTTCCCACCCTCAAAAATAAGCGGGTTATCCGTAGCGGCATTTGCCTCAATTTCCAGCTTTTCTTTTACATAGTCAAGTGTTTGCCATGTTGCCCCGTGAACTTGTGGAATACAGCGAATAGAATAGGCATCTTGAACACGTTTTTCACCTTGACGCGTAATTAATCGACTGTCTTCTAGCCAGTCATTCATTCTGCTGGCTACTTGCGCCTGCTGCTTATATCCTCTTGCTTTATGAATTGCTGGATTAAACGCATCAATGATAGATTCCAGGCCTTCCATTGACATTGCTGCAATCCATTCACTGTCGTAGGCTAACCGCTCTGCTTCGATATAATTGATAACACCCATGGCAGTCATTGCCTGTGTTCCATTTATGAGTGCCAATCCTTCTTTTGCTTTGAATGTAATTGGTTTAATAGACTTAGCAGTTAAAACATTATGTGTATTGACTGGTTTGCCATCATCACCATGAACTTTACCTTCTCCGATTAACACAAGCGCTAAATGCGATAAAGGTGCTAAATCACCAGATGCCCCCAATGATCCTTGTTGCGGAATAACTGGATGAACATGTTTATTGATCAGTTCTTTCAAAAACTCAACCAACTCTTCACGAACGCCTGAAAACCCTTTCAAAAGAGCGTTCAGCCGAAGGACCATCATTGCTCTTGAAACGACTTCCGGAAAATAATTACCAACACCGATTGCATGAGAGCGTATTAAATTAAGCTGCAAATCCTCTACGTCTTCTTCATTGATAATAACGTCACTAAACTTCCCAAACCCTGTATTAATACCATATACTGTTTGATGATTGGAGACGATATCTTCCACAGCCAACCGGCTATTTCGAACATCGTGCATACTTGATTCCGAGATAGAGACCCCTTCCAGTTCGATGCAAATTCGTTTTAATTGATCTATCGTCAGTGAATGACCAGTTAATTCAATCATTTGCGATTCCCCCCACTATGAAGTCTGACCACCGGGTTTCCTCTCTTGATAACCGTATCAACATGGTTCATCCCATAGTTATACGACAGCATCAGGTAATTCGGTACATCAAATATAGCAATGTCAGCCTGCTTTCCCACCTCCAAACTGCCGATGTGATCAGCACAATCAATCGCATGCGCGGCATTAATCGTGGCTGCAGTCATAACTTCTTCCGGCGTCATGCCCATTTTCAAGCAGCCCAGGTTCATGATAAATGGCAGGGACAGCGTTGGTGACGAGCCCGGATTGGCATCAGTTGACAGCGCAACAGGCACGCCGATATCAATCATTTTGCGCGCATCGGCAAACACCGCCATCAGGAAAAATGCAGTCCCCGGCAGCAAGACGCCCATCACATCGTTTTCAGCCATTTTGCGGATACCTTCATCGGAAGCCTCCAGTAAATGATCTGCTGAAATTGCTCCGACTTCTGCTGCCAGTTCCGCACCGCCATACGGCTCAATTTCATCGGCATGGATTTTCGGGATGAGCCCGTACTCTTTGCCGGCTTCCAAGATCCGACGTGACTGATCCGGTGTAAAAACGCCGCGCTCGCAGAACACATCATTGAATTTGGCGAGATTCCGCCGTGCCACTTCCGGCAACATCTCGTCAATGACCTGTTTAACAAAAGGTTCCGGATTATCCCGTTCATCAACCGGAACAGCGTGGGCACCCATGAATGTGGACACAATATCCATTGCGTGATCCTCGTTCAGCTTGGCGGCAACCTCCAGCTGCTTTAGTTCATGTTCCAGTGACAGGCCATAACCGCTTTTAGCTTCTACGGTCGTTACCCCGTACTGGAAAAATGTATCGAGACGCTGCTTTGACTCCTCATACAGCTGGTCAAAATCCGCTTCCCGGGTAGCCTTAGTTGTCGCGTGAATACCGCCCCCCGCATTCATGATCTTCATATATGTTTTGCCTTTCAGCCGCATGGCATACTCATTTTCCCGAGTACCGGCATAGACCAGATGTGTATGCGGATCAATCAACCCCGGCGTAACCGTTTTGCCTCTTGCATCAATCACCTCAGCTCCAGCAATGTCATCCTGGTACTGCTCCTCCAGCTCTACCTGCTTGCCGACTGCCTTGATTTCACCGTCCTGTACAAGTACGCTGCCATTTTCAACAATATTCAGTTCGCGCATTGCATCCTTTTTCGCTGGCTTTCCCGAATGTCCAGCCATCGTTACAACCTGTGAAGCGTTTTCGATTAAAAGTGTTTGTGTCATATTATGCCTCCTCTTGTTTTGCCTCCTGTCTAATCCGACCCTGCGTTAGCCAAAGTTACCTGAACGACAGCGGTTTCCGTTCAATCTACAACGATTATCCATTCATCTAGAGCGCTGCACTGAAAACTATAGCAATTTTGTCATCATCTATAGACTTCGAAGTTTATCCAATCTATTACAACTGCTTTTTGTTGTTCAACATCGGTATCTGAACACCTTTTTCGCGTGCAGTCTCTTCTGCCAGTTCATAGCCCGCGTCAACATGGCGTGCCACTCCCATCCCGGGGTCAGTCGTCAGCACCCGATCAAGTCTTGCTTCCGCATCTTTCGTGCCGTCTGCAACAATGACCATCCCGGCGTGCAGCGAATAACCCATACCGACACCGCCGCCATGGTGTACGCTGACCCAGCTGGCACCGCCGACACTATTGATGAGTGCATTCAATATCGGCCAATCCGCAACCGCATCACTGCCGTCTTTCATGCCTTCTGTTTCGCGGTTTGGTGAGGCGACCGATCCGGAATCCAAATGATCGCGTCCAATAACGATAGGTGCCTTCAGTTCACCGCTCGCCACCATATCGTTAATGATTTTGCCAAAGCGGGCACGCTCCCCGTAGCCGAGCCAGCAAATCCGTGATGGCAGCCCTTGAAAGCTGATTTTCTCCCGTGCCATGCGAATCCAGTTACAAAGCGATTCATTGTAGCTGAATTCCCGCAAAATCACTTCATCCGTCTTATAAATATCTTCCGGGTCACCGGACAGTGCCACCCAGCGAAACGGTCCTTTCCCTTCGCAAAACTGTGGCCGGATATAGGCCGGTACAAAGCCGGGAAAGTCAAACGCATTCGTTACACCTTCATCCTTTGCAATCTGACGAATGTTGTTGCCATAGTCAAACGTGATGGCGCCTTTTTGCTGCATCGTCAGCATCGCCTCCACATGACGGGCTATGCTTTCGCGTGACAGCTGGGTATAACGGACCGGATCCTGACTGCGCAAATCCGCTGCCTCCCCAAGCGTCATATCAGCCGGTACGTACCCATTCTTCGGATCATGAGCGGATGTTTGATCGGTCAACACATCCGGGATAAACCCTTTTGCAATCATATCCGGCAAAACTTCAGCGGCATTGCCGAGCAACCCAATCGACAGTGCCTTGCCCGCATTACACGCTCCCCGGGCCAATTCCAACGCGTGCTCCAGATTGTCTGCCTGCGTGTCGAGGTATTTTGTTTCCAGGCGCCGGTTGATCCGGTGCTGATCGACCTCCACGGCAATGCAGACACCATCATTCAGCGTCACCGCCAATGGCTGTGCACCACCCATGCCGCCAAGACCTGCCGTCAGCGTGATAGTCCCCTTCAGACTGCCATTAAAATGCTGACGCCCACATTCGGCAAATGTTTCATACGTTCCCTGTACAATGCCCTGGCTGCCGATATAAATCCAGCTGCCCGCCGTCATCTGTCCATACATCATCAGACCCTTCCGATCAAGCTTATTGAAATGCTCCCAGTTCGCCCACGCAGGGACCAGATTGGAATTGGCGAGCAGCACTTTGGGCGCATCCTTATGTGTCCGGAACACTGCTACAGGCTTACCTGACTGCACAAGTAATGTCTCGTCACTTTCCAGCCGCTTCAACTCCCTGACTATCGCCTCATAACTCTCCCAATTTCGGGCCGCCTTGCCAATTCCGCCATAGACGACGAGCTCTTCCGGATTTTCCGCCACATTCGGATTCAAATTATTGTTCAGCATCCTAAGTGCAGCTTCCTGCAACCACCCTTTCGTATGCAGTTCGGTCCCGCGATATTGTTCAACTGGTGTGTTTCTTTTTACCGTCATATCATCAACCCCCATCCGTTAATTGTAAAATGCTTACAAAACAGACCTAACTATGAAAGTTTTGCATCGTTTCCGCCACCAAATGTGCTGCCAACTTGACTGTCTTATCACGCTCATCCACAAGCGGGTTCACTTCCGAAATATCAAAACTGAGCAAATGCCTTTTTCCCGCAACATACGTCAAAAGCGCCCTGACCGTTTTCGGATCGAGGCCAAGCGGTGACGGTGCACTTACTCCTGGCGCGGCTGATGCCACAATCGAATCTGTACACAATGTCACGATTAAATAATCATACCGCTTCGAAAAATCATCGATCGCAGCGAATGTTTCATGAAAATCATTCACTCCAATATCTTTTTCCAAAATATAGGCACTACCGTGTTTTTCAGCAGTCTCGAACAACGCTTTTGTATTGCCAAAGGCCTGAATCCCCAAGCAAAGATAGCCGGCTTTGTCATCTTCCTCCAAAATCTGCCTGAACATCGTACCGGACGATGGCTCTGGATCATTCCGCATATCAAAATGCGCATCAATGTTGATGATCCCTAGCGTTTTGTCGGGTCCGATATACGCCCTTGCGCCAAGGTAATGACCGTACAATGTTTCATGGCCGCCGCCGAGAATGATTGGCACAGAACCTGCCTCTAAAATTCCCGCTACATGACGGCCAAGTTTCACCTGGGCTTGTTCCAGATTACCCTCCTCACACTGCACATTGCCGGTATCAACCGTCTGTCCACCAAAGTGATACGGCAGTTTAGCTAATTGTTTACGAATCGCATCAGGGGCCTCTCGTGCACCCAGTCGTCCTTTATTCCGTCTGACACCTTCATCACTTTCAAATCCGACGATACCAAAGTCGCCCGCACTCGCCTTCAGTTCATCCAAATCTTTAACCTGAACCACCTGATGAAACCGAAAGCTTGCCGGGTTCGTATCATCGTCAATCCTGCCGCTCCAAACGTCTTTGTCTGTATAAATATCAACCACCCCAATTCATGATGTAAATTTCTGAATTTCTGAATATATTAATTTTAATGATTATTATAGTGTATCCATGATATAATGACTAATACTAATTTTTCATATTTTGATAGTTTTCATCTATAGGGGAGTGAACCATGGATATTCGCCAACTGAAATATTTCATAACTGTTGCTGATGAACACACTTATACGAGAGCTGCCAGCCTGCTGCACATTTCCCAGCCATCTTTAAGTGCCGCCATCAAAAAGCTTGAATCCGAAGTCGGTCTTACCCTGATTGACCGTTCCGCACGTGATCTCCGTCTCACCAAGGAAGGTCAGATCCTCTATCAGGAGGCACAAAAACTGCTGCATCATCATGAACACGTCTCGTTTGAAATGGACCGCCTCAAGCAGCAGGGCCCGCTCGAACTGTCAATCGGCCTTATCGAGTCATCGATGTTTTTCGTGCCTGACATCCTGACCCGTTTCAAAGCGGAATACCATAATGTGCGCGTCAGCCTGCTGGAAACCTTAAGCCTCACGGACGTGAAAAAGGCTTTGAACAATTTTGAGATTCACCTGGCCATCACCAATCAGTACATCCATCAGGAAGACATCGAAACCATCCCGATCTATGAAGAAAATCTCGTTGCACTCATCCCGCCTCAGCATCATCTTATCCGGAAAGAGACATTGCATATTGATGACCTGGAAGGGGAAAATTTCATCGTCTGCAAAGAAGGCTTCCAGACACGGCAGGATATCCTGAACGCCTTCAGCAAATCCGGCGTCAAACCGGATATCCAATTTGAAATCGAGCGTTTCGAAACCGGATGCAGCCTCGTGGAGGAGGGCCTCGGGATCACCGTCGTCCCGGAAAACTATGTCCGCTATGCCAAACAGATTGACTGTGCGATCAAAACAATTGACGACGCCCACATCTCGCGCATTGTCTACCTCGCCTATGATAAAAACCGCTACCAGCCGCCAATCGTCATGCGGTTCATTGAGCTGGTGAAAGCTTTCTTTGTCTGAATGAGACACCCTTGCACCTCTATAATCGAAATAAATCATGAAAAAGGGGCAGATTTTATAAAATTTTTTTTGAAAATCATGCCCCTTTTTTGCTTTTTGGTTCGATTATAGATATGAACAACGATAAGAAAGCGGAAAAATAACAAAAAGAACACCAGTTACAAACCTCATCTTCTGCTGGATATATTGGGTTGTTCGCACATTTCCCGTAAAAATACATGCATAGCCCACTATCTTAGAGGTAAAAATAATAGTCATAGTGTATACAATGTACATAAAATGCTATTATAGGAGGTGAGGAGGGAATGATTATGCAAGCTTTCCAAAACGCTACTGACGTTCGAAAGCATTGGGGGCAATTCAATGATGATATCGTTCGAAAAGGTCCTCAATTTGTCAAGCGTAATCGTGATGAATGGGCTGCACTTAGCAAAGAACAACTTCATGCTGCATTTGGCCATTTCCGTTTTGATGCCAAAATGCTTACTGAGGATGACGGATCCATAACAGCATCCATTCGTGATTTTGGTATGGTAGCCAATGGTGATACAGAAGAAAAAGCGCTGACCGAATTGGCAGAATATTTAATTGATTATGCTGAAGCGTATCAGGAAGAATTCGAACTATACTATAAATCTCCCAATAGACGTGACCATTTTCCATATATTATGAACGTGCTGATCCAAGATGACACAGAGGACGTTAAGGCTTTAATATCATGCCGACATGGAGAGAGATAGAACGTTTTTGCCGGCGTGATGGCTGGGAAATCGTAAAAAAGAAAAAGAAGCATAATCATTATAAAAAAGTCATGCCTGATGGACATATCAAGCATACATGGGTTTCACGGGGAACGGGGAAGATTAAGCACCATCAATGGAAAGAAATTCTTAATCATCAGTGGAAGTGACAGAAGAATATTTCAACGAGAAAAAGTAAGCTGGCTGCATAAATCGAGTCAGCTTTTTTCTAATTAAAAATTAAAAGCCGGATTCAAATTTATCCATCTCCTCCACCATAACGGAAACCTTTTCCATATGAAAGCCGTATTATTAGCTGGAGGGGATTTACTTGCTGAAATATGTTTTAATTATTGGAGCTATTATACTAATCATCGCTGCGTTGGCTGTCGGTTTTTTTAAATGGTCGGGCACAAGTAATCCGGATTATGTCCGGAAGTTACTGCAAAAAGAGACTGTCCGTTCATCCATTGTTTTTAAAGAAAATGCTGAAACAAAAATTAACATGGATTCATCTGAGATGATGGGGCTTGCCAGCACAGTTAAGCTGATGGTGGCAATGGAATACGCCTTTCAGTTCGGCGAGGGAAAAATAGATAGCCAAGAACGTATCAACCTGCAGGAACTGAACAAGTATTATATCCCCAATTTGGATGGCGGTGCACATGAAGCATGGCTGAATGATGCTGACAAGAAGAACTTGATCGAAAATGATACAGTCCCAATCAGAGAGGCTGCCAGGGGAATGATGGCATTTAGCTCAAATGCCAACACGGAATTTTTATTGGATAGGCTTGAGATCGAACAGATTGAAAAGCGAATGAAGGCAATAGGCATTAAAGAACACTCGCCTTTGCATTACTTCACATCCTCTATTTTCATCCCTTATGAAATTAAATTACGGGAATACCAAGATACCTCCATGAACGACGCGAAGAAAGACATTATCAAGCATATAAACAATATGGATGATAAAGAATGGGCAGCCCTGTCATCCGACATTCATGAAAAATTGGCTTCCAATGCACAGTACAAAGAAAAGGCAAACGTTCTTGACTGGTGGAATGAAGACTATGACAGGATTCAGTCCGAACGATTTATCAAATCAACGGCGTCCGAATATGCTGATTTCATGAGCAAAGTTAACAACAAACAGTTCCCGGAAAAAGTCCAGGCAGAATTGGAATACCTGCTCGGGTCGCTTATGGATAACCCGGCGAACCAGGAATGGCTTGAGCGTGCCGGCAAAAAAGGCGGCTCCACTATGTATATCATAACGGATGCTTTATTTGCCGAGGATAAACAAGGTAATAAATTTGAACTTGCTATTTTCTTTAATGAACTGGAGTGGTATCAATCCCGAAAATTGATGGCCAGCTTGAATGAATTTGAGCTGAAACTGCTGAATGACCCATCAATCCGGGATGATATGTATGAGCTTTTGAATTAGGCGCCTTTCTGGAATAAGTGTGTCCGCGTTCTCTATACGTGGAACACTTTCTAAAATAAGTGTATGGGTGAAATGATTTATGAACCAAGAAAATGTACGCTCTAAATGCAGTACTCAAAGTAACGCACTTCAGCTGGTTGAATGTCGGCAATCAGCGCCCAAATATTCAGTTTAATCATTGAAATCGACACGACGGTTTCATTTTTTTGCTCCACCCATTCACCCCCACGAATTGATTAAAAGCAAGTTGTTAGCCGTTTTCCATATGGGAGACGTTTTTAAAGTCCCGAATGGAGGCGGGAATCTGTACCATTTACTCTTGCGGGAAAACGGAAGCCTTCTTAACTTTTTCCAATCCAAGTGTCGTTTCCCCATCAAAATACTGCTCCCCGCACTATTCACAAACTGCAGCCGGAACATCCTCGATGATCATTTTTTCCCACTCCATTCACGTTCCACTGACACACGTTTATGATTTACATCGCCGTTACAGATGCAGCATTTTTTCATTCCGACGACCTCCTTGTTCGTTCATCCGGCCATTTCGTTGCATGTATAAAATTCACGTAAACAAGGTGCATGTACCTTAACCACAGTAATTAAAACGGATTCGTCGCCCACTGCAGGGACTGTTTAATGAAAATACGCGGATGCAATTTCAGCTGTGACACCATGTATTCCGCCAGGTCTTCCGGCTGCATGAATTTTTCCTTATCCTTCTCGTCAGTCTCACCGCTGAAGGTCATACCTGTCATGACCATGCTCGGATTCAGCGTGAAGACACGAATATTGTGCGGGCGCACTTCCTGCATGAGTGCCTCGGTCATCCCCTGCACAGCAAATTTGGATGCACTGTATGACGTTGATCCCGCCGTTCCTTTCAGCCCATTGCTGGAGGAAATATTAATGATGTCGCCCTGATTTTTCTCAATCATTTGCGGCAAAACCGCCCGTGTGACATGGTATGTACCGAACACATTCACTTCAATGATCCGCTTCCAGTCGTCAGGTTCCACTTCAAGGAACTTGCCGTGCTGACCGATACCGGCGTTGTTGATGAGAATATCCGCAGGGCCCAGTTCGTCTTTAAGCTTATCAATAGACAGATTCACTTCATCGATATCCGGAATATCACAAGGAGCATAAGCTGTCTTGACCCCTTGCGTCTCAGCTTCTTCTGCCACTGCCTGCAGTTTACTTTCCGTCCGAGCGATCAACCCAACATGTACGCCTTCACGGGCCAGTTCCAGCGCAGTCGCCCGTCCGATGCCGCTGCCGGCGCCCGTGATGTAGGCGATTTTTCCTTTAATATCCTGTCCCATTCCGTATCATCCTTTCAATCCTAGTCATTACAGTCATTGTACCCGCTGACAGCCACATACTCCAGCAAAAAATTTTTATTTTCCATGCCACATTTTTGATTTTCGTTTCGAATATAGTTACAGCACCTCATTAAAAAATGTCGACCTCGGCAGCTGTCGGTTCACCCATTTACATATGGTCGAGCAGGACCTGCGTGGAGCGATGGATTCCACCTGAACAGGCAGGAGGTTTTGTTGAGATATTTGGTTTGGCCAAACAAGTTAACACCTGATAAATGACTGAACGATCCCATAAATATAACAACAATGACCACTATAACACTTATGTTTCGATAATATTTATTCATCGTCTATCGCCTCGTTTAACAGGTTAACTTATTGAATGTACCTGTTCCATTCCACGAATAACCCGAACCTCCTTGTTTCAGCTTAAATTAGTTCGCCACAATCCATTTAAAAACACATAAATAGCGTTAAAATTCCTGATAATATCATAAACAGCACAAAAACCAAGGATACTAAACAGCCCTGACAAACAAAAAGAAAGCGATAAAACCCAATACGATAAATATTTGCATGACAATCCCGACCAAGCTGCAAATTAAACCCGATATCGCCAGTCCCCGGCCGGTTTGATTTGTTTTGTCCATTTCCTTTGTCGCTTTTCGTGACATGATAATTCCGATGATCCCGAGAATGAAGCCAATAAAAGGAATGAAGATTGATAGAATACCAAGCGTTAAGGAAACAATCGAATGACTATTTATTTGTACATTTTCACTCATGTTGCATCACTTTCTTCCCATGTTCTTTAAGAATTAATATTCACCAATAAGGTCCTCTTCATTCGATAATTTTAGGATAAATGGATATAAACCACGTATTAGAAAAACAAGAATGACGACGAGAATCAGTGCCATACCTACCAAAAAATCCAACCAGACATTAACAGGCAGCAGCATAACTGGAATTAAGCATAAATCCACTAGCCCTTATTCTTGATGCGGCGGCCTCATATTGCTTTTCACCACAATGCGGACATCTCCAATTGAATATGGTTTTTACCGTTTGTTTCCAAGTCCATTTTTTACCGGCGTTTTGACAAATCGGCATTTAACCACCGCTTTTTTAAAAGTGGAAAGGACAACTAAATAAGTTTTTTCAATGCAGCCCCTCCTAACCTTTATCAACACCCCGGCTAATTATTCTGCTTCAGCAAATTGGAAACCGCAATAAAACTTAAACCGGCAGCCGCAATTATGTATGCTGTCAGTTGGTTGCTTACCAGATGATTAAATTCCGCCAACCCCATCAGAAAAAAGTGTCCAATGGCAAATAAAACTAAACCAAACCAAAATAATATTTTCCGTGACACGTCCATTCATTCCTTATTAATTTTTGTCCTTCTTCCACTTTCGACATCAAAAATGATAATTCCTTTAAAAAGGTGCAATTCTATCACAAAGAATTGCACCCATTTTAACACCACAGATGTTACTTAACGGTTACGCATCATCCACAGCTTCACGGACGGCCTCATCGCTGGCTGCTGATTCTGTCTCGTCTGAATCTTTCGAGGCAGCTGCTTCCTGGTAGTACTTTCCCTTCTGTGCGCCAAAATGATCAGCGTTGCCGCGGGATACATAGCTCTCAAGCATCGCCTTCAAATCCATGCCGGTTGTTTCCTTAAGGGACTCCTGAATACCGAGCATCGTTGAAGTCACGTTATTGGCGACTTTTGATGAGCCACCCCGGGAATTACTGCCGCCCATATCAATTACTTTCATATCCTGGATCTGGGAAATTGGTGCAGATACTTTTTCAGCATACTCAGGCAATACGTTGATCAGCATTTCCACAATCGCTGCCTCGCCGTATTTCTCCATCGCCTCGGCCATGCGTTCTTTGGACTCGGCCTCGGCAATACCGCGCTGGCGGATAACTTCTGCTTCGGACTCCCCTTTAATCCGTTCTTTTTCCGCTTCTGCCTCAGCTGCTTTCGTTGTTTTATAGGCTTCAGCATCGGCGATTGAGCGGCGTCGTTTGTTTTCTTCTTCTTCCAATTCAACCGCACGCTGCTTTTCGATATATTCAACTTTCAATTCTTCATCCTTCACCTGTTGGGCCAGCTTTTGCCGTTCCAGCTCACCCGCCTGCTCAGCGTTCGCCTTGGCGCGGTTCGTTTCTTTCTGGAATTCAGCTTCCTTAATGTCTTTTTCTTTCTTGGACTGTGCAATGGCTGTCAGACGGCGGTTTTCTTCATCCTGTGCTTCCTGGTCATTCTGTGCCTGATAAATGCGAGTTTCTTTCTCCGCATCAGATTCAGCCTGCTTTGCCAGTTTTTGCACTTCAGCAATATGCGGACGTCCGAGTGCATCGATATAGCCGTTCTCGACATCCACATCCTCTACATCATTCAGTGCAAATGATGTAATTTCAAAACCCATGCCTTTAAGGTCTGCCTCGGCAATCTTCTTCACCTGCGTATTGACTTCTTTAAAATCGTTATAAATTTTTTCAATGGAAAGTGAGGCAATAATTGCACGCAAATGGCCGTTTAAAACGTCTCTTAATTCAGCTTCCCGCTCATTTTGCTTTTTCCCGAGAAATTTCTCAGCAAAGTTGGCCATAATCTCCAGTTCACTGCCAATACTGATAACAGCCGTACTGACAACGCGAACCGGAATCCCTTCCTTGGTGTATGCTTTTTCGGAATCAACTTGCAGCTGGAATGACGTCAGATCAATCGGTGTTGCCGTCTGGAACATGCGGAGACGATACCCGCCACCACGTATGATTTTGACTGAACGGCCATTTTCATCCTGGAAAACGTTCCGCTCTTTTTCCGGATCGCCAAGTTTCGGTCCGGTGACGATCAGCGCTTCATTAGAGCTCGCTGTTTTATAGCGGAGCCTGAAGATAATAAATGCGATCGCGCCCACAACAAGCGCCACAACCCCAACAATGGCCAGAATCATTAAAATTAATGCATCTTGAAACAAAAAATCCGCTCCCTTATAAATGATGAGTCCGATCCATCAATCTATGTATATGGATCTATGTTACAGTACGATTACAAGTCACATAAAGTTTCAATATTCATAATATTTATTTTTAAAAACCGAAAAAATCTCCATCCTTAACTTATTCAGGTATGATTAGATGTAGAATCGGAAAATATCGCTTTTCTTATTTTGTAAACCCTGGTAAAATAGCAAAATTCGTCTTTATTTTTGCAAAACGCGCTGACAGATGTCCGGAATTCACTGATTAAAATCCGGAAAGCCCGCTGATAAACCCTTGTATGACGCTGATAAGTTCTTCAAAAGATAAAATTGTATTAAAAAAACTGCCGGCCTGAAAACCAGCAGCTCCTCTTAATGTTCAGTCATTGGCTCTCCCTTGAACACCCGGCCTTGAGAGATCGCGTTTGTTAACCCATACACGTTCCGGATTGGCGTTTTCCGGAAATTTATCGCCTGCTTTCATCTCAATCTGCTTCGGATCCTCCACATTACTTCCCGTTTCGCCCTTCTCAATGTAAATGCCATTATTCGGTGCTTTTTGGCCTCCACGGAAGCGGGACTGTTCACCCATGTTCATCACTCCTTCAGCTTTGTTACCCTTATTGTGGTTGATATTCCAGACAATATAACGGTTAAGCGGAAAAAAGTTACTTAAACAAACACCGTACAAAAAATTGTACATCGAATGGAAGATAATGACAGACCAAAGTGATCCCGTCTTATGAAATACATAACCAAACAGGGGGGACAAGCTTATCGTCCCACACCAACAGAAGATGGATCAGAGAACACCTGACCCATTGTCCCGTCACTTTCTCAGCCAGCGAAACAGTCCTTTTTTCTTCGGTTTTTCTTTTTTCGCTTTTTTGCCTAAAAAAACTTCCCTTACTTTTTGTCGGTTTTCTTGCTCGCTGAGGACAAATAGTGTATCACCGGCTTCAATTGAAGTATCCCCGCTTGGCGTGATTAAGTCTTCATTCCGGACAATACCAATGACCAATGTATCACTTGGCAGGGTAATATCTGTTAACGTTGAATGAACAACTGGTGCTGCTTTGCCAATCGGCAGTTTGATGATTTCGGAATTCGTATTGCCCAAGTGGATCATTTCAAAGCCACTTGGGTCAAAATCGTGACCATCCTCCGTCAAGCCTAATTTCGACGCCAGTGGTGACAAGGTACTACCTTGGATAAGTGCAGAAATAAGCACCACGAAAAAGACCGCATTAAAGATCACATAAGCATTTTCGACATCCGCTATAATCGGATAAGTAGCCAGAACAATCGGTACGGCACCTTTCAACCCTGTCCAGGACAAAAATAGCTGTTCTTTCACATTGTATTTGAAAAAAATCATACATAAAAAGGTTGCAACAGGCCTTGCAACGAACATGAGGATGATGGATAATAGTACCCCCTGCCAGCCAACCTTTACCAAATCGCTTGGGAAGACGAGCATACCAAGGAAAATAAACATGATGATCTGCATCATCCACGCAAACCCTTCATTAAAACGAACAATGGCGAATTTATGCATCAGATCACTATTCCCAACCAGGATACCCATCACATATACGGCTAAAAATCCGCTCCCGCCCAAATAATCAGTCAGGCCAAATGTTAAAACAGCGCTTCCCAATGCCAGAAGCGGATACA
>NZ_DATGTI010000088.1:0-64025 GCF_035301925.1 Lentibacillus sp.
ACATAGTAGCCATCACGATAGTCGTTGATTTCATATGCAAGGCGTCGCTTGCCCATTTCATCAACTTTTTCAATTTCCGCCCCGTTATCTGTCAGCACTTTGCTGAAACGCTCAATTAAGCTGTTTTGAGCTTCCTCTTCCATGTCCGGGCGGATGATATACATGATTTCGTATTTTCTCATCCGTTACACCTCCTTTTGGTCTTAGCGGCCCTTTTACTGTGAAAAGAGCAAGGAGTAATATTGTTTTCATTACTCACAGTGCTGTATTATATCAAAATACACCCTGAAAAACAAGCATTCGAGAGATCCTGATTTGTTATACACATTCATATTTACATACCTTGATGCTTTTTCCCTTGCAGTTGACATACATGTGCTTTCCGCGGGTAACGGTTCAGCCTCGGCCAATACGAAACTGATACAAAGCTGTTGCAACAGGACGTGACCCTTATTAGTCTTTGTTCGTTAACGTTCGCTGTAGGGTCTTCACACTGTTGCTTTCCCCCGGAATCTACGTATGCGCCGCCCCGCCAGCCAAATAAAAACCTAACGCTGTATATGTTGGAAAAACAGCCTGATTTAAACATTAAACCTAAAATGAATGACATCACCGTCCTGAACGACGTAATCCTTGCCTTCCAGACGGACTTTGCCTTTATCCCGTGCATTGGCCATTGATCCGGTTTCCATCAGATCTTCATAGGAAACAGTTTCTGCCCGGATAAAACCACGTTCAAAGTCCGAATGGATGATACCTGCTGCCTGTGGTGCTTTTATCCCTTTTTGGAATGTCCAGGCACGCACTTCCGGTTCACCTGCTGTAAAATAGGTTCCGAGCCCCAATAACTGATAGGAAGCTTTGATAAGCTGATCAAGACCAGATTCTGCTATCCCTAAATCATCCAGAAACATTTCCTTTTCTTCCGGATCCAGTTCAGCAATCTCCTCTTCTATTTTAGCGCAGACCACAATCACTTCCGCATTTTCTTTAACTGCATATTCCCTTACTTTTTGTAAGTCTTCATTTTTATCCGGATCCGCCACATCGTTTTCACCCACATTTGCAGCATACAATGCAGGCTTGCTCGTCAAGAGGTGTAAGTTTTTCACCATTTTCCATTGATCATCGGAAAATTCCAACGCCCGGACTGGTTTCTCAGCCTCCAGTCCGTCTTTCAATTTTTCAAGCAGATTATACTCCGCCACAGCTTCTTTTTCCTTCTGTCTGGCCATTTTTTCAACCCGCTGCAGACGTTTGTTGACCGTTTCCAGGTCTGCCAGAATCAATTCAAGGTTAATCGTTTCAATATCATCAATCGGATTAATTTTACCTGAAACATGGGTAATATTATCATCCTGGAAACAGCGGACCACCTGGACAATGGCATCCACCTGGCGAATATGGGATAAAAACTGATTGCCCAGTCCTTCTCCCTTACTTGCTCCTTTCACTATTCCTGCGATATCTGTAAATTCAAATGTTGTTGGAATTGTTTTTTTCGGTTTAACCAATTCACTTAATTTATTTAAGCGTTCGTCGGGAACTTCCACAATGCCCACATTCGGATCAATCGTGGCAAACGGATAATTTGCCGCTTCAGCACCCGCCTGTGTAATGGCATTAAACAATGTTGATTTTCCAACATTGGGAAGTCCGACAATTCCTGCTGTCAAAGACATTGCAACTTTCACTCCTTAAGGATTCCCATTCATATGACGCGTCAGTCATAACAATTATAGATACAAGGCGTTGAAATGACAAGCCATGAAAATACAAAAATAAGCATTCAAAAATGCTTATTTTTGCGGCATAAGTGATTAAAATTTAATTTTTATAAAAAAACCTCAGCCAAAATTGGTGATTGAGACCATCACATAACTTTTTGGACAAATTTATCCCGCATTTAAGGTCAGTCATCCCCTCAAAAACAGGGGATGACTGACCTTAAATGCCCGATTCTGTTCTACTGATATTCAGCGGAGAAGAACACTCCGCTGAATGAAGTTTCACTTTAATCATCTGCTTTAACGAGAATTTTTTTCATTTTTTTCGTGAACCGTTTACGGGGGATCATCACACTATGACTGCAACCCATGCATTTTATCCGGATATCCATCCCCATTCGAATAATTTTCCACCGGTTTTCGCCGCATGGATGTGGTTTTTTCATTTGAACGATGTCATTCAAATTGAATTCCTTATCTGCCATACGTTTTTCCTCCCTTACATATCCCGTTCAGGATCTATCTGCAGTGAGTTTGGTTCCTGATTTCTTGAATACATGACAAGACGAGGTGCCGGAATCTGAATGCCTTCTTTATAAAGTACTTCTTTGACCTCTTTCCGGATAATCCGCGCTCCGGCCCATTGGTAGGATGGCAGTGTTTCGGCAATGACTCGGATCGTATAGTGAGATGTTTCCAATGACTGAACACCGATAATTTCCGGGACCCGTACAATCGCCTCATATTGATCAGGCAATGTCTTGGCGACGTCATCAATTATCTGTTCTGCAGCGACAACATCATTTTCGTATGGCACATTGATGTCCACAACGGCAAGACCATTATGAATCGAATAGTTGGTTACCTGTGTCACACTTCCATTCGGCAGGACATGCTGCTCACCAGTCCAGCTTTCAATTTTAGTAGTGCGCATGCCGATTTCCTCAACATAACCTTCTACACCTGCTGTCCTAATGTAATCGCCAACTGAAAATTGATCCTCAAATATAATGAAAAAACCTGAAATAATATCCCGTACCAGATTCTGAGCCCCAAAGCCAATGGCCAGACCTGCTACACCGGCACCTGCCAGCAAAGCACGAATCTCAAGCCCAAATGCGCCATCCAGAACCATAATAAAAGCAATGAAATAAACAGTATATTTCATTGTGTTTTGGATCAGCTTCTTTATGGTGATTTCACGTCTTTCCGTAATGCGTATTGGCCCCCTGGATCTGTTTTCAAAAAGTCTCCAAATGACCTTGTTCCCCAACCGGACAACAATGATGGCAATCACGATGATCGCAATTGCCTGTAATAGCGCCTCGCCAATTTCAAGCCAAAGGTCGGGACCTGTTATATATTCCCATAGATCTGTTACCTCTTTATTTAAAAATTCCACAATTAAACCTCCGACAACACAATATATAAAGTGAAACTTCATTTTAGTGGGGATGCTTTATTTCCCACTAGAGGCAGTACATAGGCTAAGTACTCGGGCGTTCTCGAAAAAGAAAAACACTTTTTCTTCGTGCGATGTATCGCTGCCGCAGCTTCCCTTATCCTGTTGCAACACCTTTGTGACCTGCATCGTGCAGGCCCGAACAGAATCGGACCTTTAGTTGTACTCCACTTGTTTGGTTATTTTCCACTCCTATTTATGTGAGGACTTACTGCCTGTTAAGGCGGGTTAAATAGATTTTACAATATCCACTCCCTTATGAAAAGTGATGTGGCATCATGTATGTCTGTTTCCTGTTTTATTCCACAATGGGTACAGAAGTAATCGTGTTAATACATACAAATTTAAAATCCCATAAATTGGATAACTATAATTGATCAGCGTGGAAAATCCGACTGTCGTTAATGGGACCATAGCGAGAATGACAATTGCTGACAATAGCCAAACTGGTGCATTCCAGCGGCTTTGAATTCTTGATACGATACCCAGCACACCTGATGCAGCCGTTGTAAAAATAGCAAACCATAATAGAATGGACATAAAAATAAGTATTTCAACCGGATAATGCTTTAATATCGCAAATAAGGGAATTTCATATAATAATAATTCGTCAGCGATCTGAATTAAACTACTATTATAAATAAATGAGAGTGTTCCCAATATCAGTCCGCTCCCAATTGCCGCAACATATATTTCCTGCTTCGATCTGACCTTATTGCCGATCGCACCCAATACAGCAATCAGGGGCAATATATTCAGCGCGGTAAATGGAAAAGCAGCTGTCCAATTCCGTTGTTCATGCAAATGTGACCAAACATTAAGCTCCTGATCATTTATAAAAAATAATAGAATATATAACAACCCGCCAAGCAATAATGGCAAAACGATTTGATTCACGGCGAGCAATCCGTTGATATCTTTCAAAAATAATACGATTAAACCGACCGTTATAATGAGTACACCCCACCAATAGGAAAAATCAAATGCTTGTCCGGTCGCGCCGCTTCCCGCAATCATAACAACCGTTGTCGTCGTTAAATATAAAAATATCATGACATCATAGACATTTGTCAGTTTTTTTCCCACAATATCACGGAGAACCGGCAAGTAGTCACTTGATTTTTTTTGATAGCTTACATGCATAATGACAAAGCAAGATATTGAAAAAAACACAGCAAATAACAGGATGGCCAGTCCACTTTCATGCCCGAAAAATTGCCATAATTCCCTCCCGGAAGCATACCCGGCCCCTATTGTCGTCCCAATGATTAAAAACATCCATTTCAGACCACTTCGCAGCATCGCTTCTCCTCCATTATATTGATCGATGTATAGTTTGATAATTTTTTCCGTATACTAATACCAATATGTTTGTGGAGGAGAAGCTATGAATCTAATCAACCGTTTCGTCACAAAAAATGATAAACTGCAAATGAATTATTCAGACCCTAATCTGCTGGATAAAATGAATAAACAGATTACGTCCTGGCTGCCGACAGTTCCAAAAGAATACGTTATTGTCTGTATTGGGACAGATCGGTCGACCGGTGATGCACTTGGACCTTTAACAGGCTCTTATCTTTCAGAGTTGAATCCAAAACATTTGCACATATATGGCACTTTGCCTGAACCGGTCCATGCAACAAATATACCCGATTATATAAAACACATTTATAAGCAGCACCGGAATGCATACACTATTGCTGTCGACGCATCTCTCGGGAAATCAAATTCCGTAGGCTCCATTATTGCTGATATCGGCTCATTGGCTCCTGGAGCAGCATTAAATAAAAATCTCCCTGCGATTGGTGATATTCACATCACTGGCGTCGTTAATATCAGCGGATTTATGGAATTCACTACCCTGCAAAACACTAGACTTTCCCTTGTCGTTAATATGGCAAAACATATTGCTGCCCTATTGGAAAAAATCGATCAACAATTGACACACACCATCATTTCCGGCTATTGCTGCAACTGAAAAGCAAACATTAAAAGAAGAAATATAAAACTTCATTTTTGATTATAGCATAGGCTATTCGATATTAAAGTTCCTATTCAATGAGGAGAATAAAAAAGGACCTGCCGGCTAAGTTTATAACACCCGTGCGTCGGCATTTCGAGGCGGTTCAGTTTCAATCTGGGTTTACATAGGCTGTGGTGACTTCAACAGTCAGAGGCTGACGCATCGATATTTAGTCACAGGTCCCCATTTAACGCCGGGGATTTTGAACAGCCTCTTTAAAATAGCAAATAAACATAATAGACCATTCCGACTGTCAAAATGGCTGGCAGCAGATTACCGACGCGTATTTGAACGACTTTTAATAAGTTGAGTCCAATTGCCATGATTAACAAGCCACCCACCGCTGTCAGTTCAACAATTAGTCCGTTCAAAAAGAATTCAGGGATCCATTGATTAATCTGTGTCGCCAATAATGCAATAGATCCCTGATAAACGACAACCGGAATAACGGACAGAATAACACCAAACCCAAGTGTTGTCGTTAAAACAAGGGCAACAAAACCATCAATGACGCCTTTGGTTACGAGCACTTCATGGTCTCCCCGAAGCCCGCCATCCAATGCGCCAATCACTGACATTGCCCCAATCACAAAAACGAGTGAGGCAGTTATAAATCCTTGTGCAACACTGCCATTGTCATCTGTTGTCGTAACTTTTCTGCCTATCCAATCCCCCAGCCGGTTTAATCCTTCTTCCAGGTGTATAAATTCCCCGATAATGGCACCTGTCAATAAACTTAATAGTACGACAATAATCGCTTCCGTAGATAATGCCATTTGCAGGCCTATTAAGATAACCGCCAGCCCAATACCATGCATAACAGTTTCTTTATATCGCTCCGGTATTCTGGTAAAAAACAAACCAATAAGACTTCCTGCAATAATACAAATCCCGTTAACAATTGTTCCAAGTAAAGCCATTCGTTCATCTCCATTTTATCCAGCCTTAACAGGCAAGTCCACCATTACATATGATCGTCATACTTAAAAGCTGTGTAGGGCAACTGCATGGTAAGGTGCGATTCTGTTCGTAACTGCACAATGCAGGTCACAAAGGCGTTGCAACAGGATAAGAAAAGCTGCGGCAACGATACACCGCACGAAGAAAAAGTGTTTTCCTTTTTCGAGGACGTTGCGAATTTAGCCTTTGTTCCTCTGCTTCAGCAGAGAAAAGCACTCTGCTGAATGAAGTTTCGCTTTATCTTATAAAAGGTTATATGATTCTGTTATTTCCTTTATTGCTTGCAAAAATTGTTCTACTTCGTCTTCTGTATTATACCTGCCGAGGCTGGCCCTAACGATACCCTGTTCAGTGGTGCCCAATGTTTCATGTGTTAACGGACTGCAATGGAGACCTGCGCGAACAGCTATGTCATAGTGTGAATCAAGGACCATCGCTATCTCCTGTGAAGGAATATCCAGAACATTAAATGCTACGATCGGCATTTGTTCGACATGTTCATCCGGTCCATAACACGTAACACCTTCAATTTTTTTCAAGCCTTTAAAAAGCGTTTGAGTCAATAATGTTTCACGTGGAACATTTTCATGATTGCGTGTTTCATAAAATTTCAGTGCAGCGTGCAGACCAGCTATACCTGGCGTATTTAATGTACCGCTCTCCAGCTTTTCAGGCCAATGTGATGGCTGATCAGGGTCTTCTGAAAAACTGCCGGTGCCCCCATGATTTAGTGGTTGAAGGTCCAAATCTCCTTCAACCATAAGCATGCCAATTCCTTGTGGCCCCAATAAGCCTTTATGCCCGGGAAATGCCATCATATTAATCCCCATGTTTTTCATATGTAAATGTTTATGTCCGGCTGTCTGTGAAGCGTCTACAAGCAAAGGTATTTGATGTTGTCTAGCTGCAGACGCTATTCGTTCAATGGGCATTACGGCTCCAGTGACATTGGAAGCATGTGTCATGGCAATTAATTTCGTGTCGTGTGTAATGGCTTGTTTCACATGCTCTATGAAATCATCTTCATGATCATACCAAGGTACATACGTCACGTCTACACCATACTGTTTTTTTAAACTTTCAAGAGGCCTGCGTATCGAATTATGTTCAAACGTCGTCGCAATAACATGATTTCCATTCACCCATGGCATCCCTTTAATTGCTTGATTTAATGCAGCCGTCGCATTTTGATAAAACAATACTTTTTTAGGATCACTGCAGCCAAAAAGACGGGAAGCTATTTTCCTCGTTTCCGAAATAATATCTGCGGCTTCTTTTGCCAGTCTGTGGTCCCCTCTGCCAGGATTTGCTCCCATTTCATTTAAGGCATGGATCATAGCTTCCCCCACTTCCGGTGGTTTAGGATGAGACGACGCAGCCTGATCGAAATATATCATATTTGAACACCCTTTATTGAATGAAATGTCTGCAGCTAAAGAAAAAGACTGACCATCATTCGCTTTTTATGTCAGCCTTTCTTTCTTTAATCTTCAAACGTCTCCAGTATGCGGTCAAGATCTTCATTTGAATAAAATTCTATTTCAATTTTTCCTTTCTGTTTTCCCCGATTAATAGAAACGGCTGTCCCCAAGCGTTCACGCAATACAGATTCACGTTCCTGTAAAAAGATATCCTTTTTCGGTTTTTCCTTTTTTGGTTTAGGCTTTTCATTCATTTGAACGATCAGCTGCTCTACTTGACGTACATTTAATTTTTCTTTCCGAATTTTATTAACCAAAGGAAGCACTTTATCCCTGTCCTTTACGCCGAGCAAGGCCCGGCCATGACCCATTGACAGCTCACCATTATTAATATAGGCAACGACTTGTTCCGGAAGTGAAAGAAGACGGACGATATTGGCGATGTGTGACCTGCTTTTTCCAAGACGTTTCGATAATTCATCCTGTGTGATGCCAAGTTCATCCATTAAGTTCTTGTAAGCATGCGCTTCTTCAATTGCCGTCAGGTCTTCGCGCTGCAGATTTTCCAGCAAGGCAATTTCCATCATTTTCTCATCGGACAAGTCTTTTACCACTGCTGGCAATGTTTTCAAGTCTGCTTCTTTAGCAGCACGGAAACGCCGTTCACCTACTACAATTTCATAGCCCTTGATACTTTTGCGAACAATCAGCGGCTGAACGATGCCATATTCCAGAATTGAATCCTTTAACTCCTCAATTGCATCCGCATGAAACGTTTTGCGCGGCTGATAAGGATTTGGCCGGCACTCATTCACCGGGATTTCCTGAATCGCATCTTCATTATTTTCTTCCAGTTCAGGTGGAAAAAACGCATTGATTCCTTTACCCAACCCTCTCGCCATTACTTACCACTTCCTTTGCTAATTCAAGATATACTTCAGCACCCTTTGATTTGGGATCGTATGTGATAATTGGTTCACCATGGCTCGGAGCTTCCCCTAAACGGATGTTTCTTGGAATGATTGTCTGGTAGACTTTATCCTGAAAGTATTTTTTAACTTCTTCAATCACTTGAATGCCAAGGTTTGTTCTTGCATCAAGCATTGTCAGCAAAACGCCTTCTATCATTAAGGTTTTATTCAAATGTTTTTGCACCAAACGGATTGTATTTAACAATTGACTCAAGCCTTCCAGTGCATAATACTCACATTGGACGGGTATCAGTACCGTATCTGAGGCTGTTAGGGCGTTAATTGTAAGTAATCCCAAAGAAGGCGGACAATCGATCACGATATAATCATACGCTTCTTTGAGTTCCTCCAGTGCCTTTTTCAGACGAATTTCACGTGAAATAGTCGATACTAATTCAATTTCAGCGCCTGAAAGTTGAATAGTGGCAGGTATTGTATCCAATTTTTCAACTTGTGTAGGTACACAAACCTCTTCGGCAGGCAAGTCTTCCACCAAAACATTATATATACACTGATCCATATCGGCTTTGTTAATACCTAAGCCACTGGTAGCATTACCCTGAGGATCAATATCGACAACTAAAACTTTACTTCCCAAACGGGCAAGACCTGCACTCAAGTTTACTGCTGATGTTGTTTTTCCAACGCCACCCTTTTGATTAGCAATGGCCATTATTTTTCCCATGCTGTCACCTACCTAACATCTATAGTTATTATTCTATCACTTTTTGAAAAAATAAGCGCCTTTTAAATGATATTTTATTAGAAAAATGATAATCGGGTGCCAAAGTTTTCTTTACAAGTCTATTGATTTATATATTCCTGACATTCACACGTTTACGATTAAACATGTTATTATGGCTGATAAGAAAGATTTACAGATAACGACTCCATGATTTGTGGATTTAAAAACCACTCATCTTTTTTTGCTAAGATGAATGGTGTTTTAATGCATATAATGGATAAATTATTTCTTCTTTGGTATTTTAATAGTGATCTGGTAGAAATCATCCAGATCTTCCTCATCTGTTTCCACATTAATGCCAGTATCTGAAACCATATTCAACGATTGGCGGATTGTGTTCATGGCTATTCGGACGTCTTTATTGACACCTTTACGCTTAGGGCGTTTTTTAACTGGTTTCTCATCCATTTGCCCCATTTTTTCGATCGCTTCTTCTGTCTGTTTCACATTTAAATCTTTTTTCAGGATTTTCTCAAGCATTTCAACTTGTTTTTTTGGATCATTTATTTTAATAAGCGCTCTGGCATGTCTTTCCGTTATCAGTTTGTCCAAAACCGCGGTTTGTACCTCTTCAGGAAGCTTTAACAGCCTTAATTTATTGGCAATAGTTGATTGGTTCTTCCCAAGACGCTGTGCTAATGCTTCCTGTGTCAAGCCATGAAGCTCCAAAAGTCTTGCATAGGCACTGGCTTCTTCAATAACGGATAATTCCTCACGCTGCAGATTTTCAATTAACGCAACAGAAGCAATTTCAGTATCTGTCATAGTACGAATGATGGCGGGAAGCTTTTCCCAATCCAGCGTTTGCACTGCCCGCCACCTGCGTTCTCCGGCTATGAGCTCATATTTATCTTCATTTTCCAGTTTCCGGACAACTACTGGCTGAATCATACCATGTGTATGTATCGTTTGTGCCAGTTCTTTTATTTTTTCTTCATTGAACATTGACCTTGGCTGGAATCTATTTGGTTCTATCTTGTCAATCGAAAGTTCAGTTACTTCTTCCGGATGGTAGTTTTCTTCAGGTGGTACGGGATCATTTTTATCACCCATACCAAAAATTCGATTTAATGGACTTACCACCACCAAACACCACCTTTACAATCATGTTCTTGCCATCCAATCCCGCTGAACCCTTTATAGTTCTTGAACTGTTTTATAAAGTGAAACATCACTCAGTGGAACAGGTTTATCCACTGAGGTGGTGGAAAAAGGATTAAAATATTGGCCGTCGAGTTGCAACGTCTTTATTATCCGCACCATGCAAGTCCGACAAGATCTCAACGGCAGTCGATTTCCCACTTGACTTTCCTGGTGTCAAAGTGCTGTCTTACTACACATAAGACATGCAGATGAATATGAAAGCAACTATAGCAACCGTCACTTCAAAATGTTCCACGTGAAACATTTTGATAAAATCTATTATAAATAGATAAAACTAATCTATTAAGTACTAATTGCAAACCGTCAAATCTTATCTTCATTTTATCACATATATGTATGAATGAGTATGAAATCATCATATAAACTTACAGGGAGAGGTTAAGTGATTGGACTTTTATTTGGCAGTCCCGGTTTTCTCGGATATTTCCTGGGTGTTTTCCGGTTTTTATGTATCAAAATGATCGAACGCTCACTATTTTCCTCGGGTAATTGAAATGTGTGGATTGTATCTAAATCTCCGCCTAAAATAGTTATGGCATTTTGGGCATCATTTATTTCAGCATCAGCATGTTGCCCTTTCATCGCAAGAAAAACACCATTTTTTCTGGTAAGCGGTAAACATAACTCGCTTAATACAGACATTCGAGCAACAGCTCTTGAAATAACAATATCAAATGTTTCCCTGAATTGTTTATTTTTCCCAAAATTTTCCGCACGATCATGGTGAAAAGTAACATTTTTTAGACTTAGTTGAGCAGCTAATTGATTTAAAAAATGAATCCGTTTCTGCAGTGAATCAACGATGGTAATATTTAAATCAGGAAAGCATATTTTAAGTGGGATGCTGGGGAAACCTGCCCCAGCACCCACATCACAAATCGTCAAATTCCCAGTAAAATTGTGGTAAAATGCCGCCGAAATGGAATCATAAAAGTGTTTCAAATAAACATCATGCTCACTTGTGATAGCAGTCAAATTTATTTTTTGGTTCCACTCCACCAGTATCTGAAAATATTCAGCAAATTGCTCTTTCTGTTTTTCATTCAGGCTAATGCCCTGTTCATTTAAAGCATTTACGAATTGTTCGGGTTTCATGGACCGTTTACTCCTTCAGTTAGTTAGTTCGCTACACGAGCAATTTTTCCCTGTTCAATATACACAAGCAGAATGGACACATCTGATGGATTAACGCCTGCTATCCGTGAAGCCTGGCCTACTGAAAGCGGACGTATCTTCTTAAGTTTTTCCCTGGCCTCATAGGCAATACCATCTATATCATCATAATCAATATTATCCGGAATTTTTTTGTTTTCCATTTTAAGCATCTTGTCTACTTGCTCATTCGCCTTTTTGATATAACCTTCATATTTGATTTGTATTTCGACCTGTTCTTTGACAATAGCCGGCAGCGTATCATCCGTTTCGATCACTTTTTCAAGCATCTCATACGTGACCTCAGGACGTTTCAGTATGTCATACGCTTTGACAGCTTCTTTCAGCGGTGAACCGTTTGCATCCTTCAACATTTGCTGAACAGGTTCTTCCGGTTTGACGACCATTTTATTGAGCCGTTTTTTCTCTTGCTCGACAAGCTCTTTTTTCTCGATGAATTGATTGTAGCGCTCGTCACTGATCAAGCCGTAGTCATGCCCAATTTCAGTCAAACGCATGTCGGCATTATCATGGCGCAATAGTAAGCGATATTCAGCTCTGGACGTCAATAAGCGGTATGGCTCCTTTGTTCCCTTGGTTACCAAATCATCAATCAAAACGCCGATATATGCCTGGGATCTGTCAAGAATCAACGGTTTTTTGCCGACAACTTTTGCACCAGCATTGATGCCGGCCATAATACCTTGAGCAGCTGCTTCTTCATAACCTGACGTCCCATTTATTTGCCCCGCAGTAAAGAGACCCGGAATATTTTTCAATTCCATTGTAGGCCACAGTTGAGTCGGTACTACCGCATCGTATTCAATCGCATAACCGGCGCGCATGATTTCAGCATTTTCGAGTCCCGGCACTGTTTTGACCATTTCATGCTGGACATCTTCCGGTAAAGATGTTGACAGACCCTGAACATATACTTCTTCCGTATCTCTACCTTCTGGTTCAAGAAATACCTGATGACGCGGTTTATCATTAAACCGGACAATTTTATCTTCAATTGAAGGACAGTAGCGCGGTCCCGTTCCCCGTTTCATACCAGAATACATCGCGGATGAAGACAGGTTGTCGTTAATGATCTGGTGTGTAAACTCATTCGTGTATGTCAGCCAGCACGGAATCTGATCCATGATATATTCTGTTGTTTCATATGAAAAGCCTTGTGGTTTCTCATCTCCCGGTTGAATTTCTGCTTTTGAGTAATCAATCGAATGACTGTTTACACGTGGCGGTGTCCCTGTTTTAAACCGGGTGAGCTCAAGTCCAAGATTTTCCATGTTTTCGGAAAGCTTGATGGAAGCCCGTTGGTTATTCGGACCACTTTCATATTCGAGATCCCCCATCAATACTTTACCGCGCATGAATGTGCCAGTTGTCACGATGACATTATGAGCATAATACGCTGCTTTCGTTTCCGTCATGACCCCTTTACATGTGCCGTCTTCCATAATCAGTTCATTGACCATGCCTTGTCTTAGTGTCAGGTTTTCCTGATTTTCCAGGACATGTTTCATTTCTTTAATGTAAAGCGGTTTATCTGCTTGTGCTCTTAGTGCCTGTACAGCTGGTCCTTTACGTGTATTCAGCATGCGCATCTGGATGTAGGTTTTATCAATAACCTTGGCCATGACACCTCCAAGCGCATCCACTTCACGAACAACAATACCTTTGGCAGGACCGCCAAGTGACGGGTTGCACGGCATAAAAGCAACCATATCAAGGTTCAGTGTCAGCATCAACGTTTTCGCGCCCATTTTGGCAGCTGCAACACCTGCTTCCACACCGGCATGACCAGCGCCAACGACAATGACATCATAATGTCCGGCATTATATACCATCGTTTTTCACCCTTTCTGTTTGTAACTGTTCTTGTCAGTATTTCCGAATTTCTGTTCAATTATATAGAGAGCGGCATTATTTTCCTAAGCAAAATTGTGAGAATAACTGATCAATTAAGCTATCACTGGCTGTATCACCGATGATTTCACCCAAAAACTCCCATGTGCGGGTGACATCAATTTGGACAATATCAAGTGGCATTTCCATCTCAAGGCTATTCATTGCATCTTCCAGGGCCGCTTTAGCCTGTTTCAGCAGTTGGATATGGCGGATATTGGAGACATACGTCATATCACCTGTATCGATATCACCGGCAAAGAACGTTTCAGCGATGGCTGATTCCAATTCATCAATACCTTCTTCCTTAATTAAGGAGGCTGATATGACCGGTTTATCCTCAGCCAGTTCATTTACTTTTTCCAGATCAAGCTTTTGCTCCAGATCGGTTTTATTGATGATCACAATATAATCCAATCCCCGGACTGCTTCAAAAAGCTTTTTATCTTCATCCGTCAGCTTTTCATTATAATTTAAAACAAATAAAATAAGATCTGATTCTTCCAGCACTTTCCTTGACCGGTCAACACCGATTTTTTCAACAATATCTTCCGTTTCACGAATCCCTGCTGTGTCCACCAGCTTAAGCGGTACGCCGCGGACATTGACATACTCTTCAATAATATCACGTGTCGTTCCGGGGACTTCCGTTACGATTGCTTTATTTTCCTGGACAAGCGTGTTCATCAGTGAAGACTTGCCCACATTCGGACGCCCGATAATCGCGGTCGATAATCCTTCGCGCAAAATTTTCCCTTGTTTGGCAACTTCCAGCAAATGTTCAATCTCAGCATGGACTTCTTTTGATTTCTTGCGCATCATCTCGTGTGAGATTTCCTCAACATCATCATATTCCGGGTAATCGATATTCACTTCAACATGCGCAACGGTCTCAAGCAGTTCCTGTCTGAGCCGCCCGATCAATTCAGACAATCGGCCATCCATCTGCTTCAGTGCAACTGACATGGCTTTGTCAGTTTTTGACCGGATCAAATCCATGACCGCCTCTGCCTGTGACAAGTCGATTCGTCCATGTAAAAATGCACGCTTGGTGAATTCACCCGGTTCTGCAATCCGTACGCCCTGTTCGAGTATAATTTCAAGGACACGGTTCACTGCCACCATACCGCCATGACAGTTGATTTCAACGACATCTTCGCGTGTAAATGTCTTTGGCGCCCGCATGATCGTGACCATCACTTCTTCAGCTACTTCATTTGTATTGGGATCAATGATTTTCCCGTAATGAATGGTATGTGAATCAGCATCCAGCAAATCTTTACCTTGAAATAATTTCGCCGTAACCGGGATAGCAGCTGATCCACTTAGCCGGACAATTGAAATCGCACCTTCACCGACAGGCGTTGATATCGCCGTTATCGTATCTGTCTCCATTTATCTCACCTCCATCATACGTCGAATGTTATCTATATTAAATGCAATGATTTTTTCTGTCACTAATGTAATAGAATATCATAAAATCCATCAAAAATAAACTTATCCACAATGTTAATATTTATACATTATAAAGCGAAACTTCATTCAATGGGGCCCCCTTTTCCCCACTGAATGTTAGTTGAGCAGAATCAGGCATTTATGGATAGTTATTACCCCGTTTTTGCGAAATGCTGTCCATTACATGCAGGAAAAAAACATCTATTCACATGTGGATAGATGTTTTTTATCGTTATCAACAACTGGATATTTGTCGACAGTCTCTATTAACCTGCTTCGTTGATTGATTCAGTGCCGAACCAGCTTTCCGTTAATTTCATGCCAAGCCTTGGTTGCACATATACAGATAGAAAGGTTTTATTTTTTATCCGCCAAACAATTGCGGAAAATAGCATAAAAAAAATCACCCCAGTTAATGTTTAACGGGATGATTTTTTCTTGAGTTTATGGTTTTATGACGATACGGCGATGCGGTTCAACGCCATCCGAATGGGTGGTCACCTGATCATTCGATTGTAAGGCACTATGGATAATTTTACGCTCAAATGCGGGCATTGCCTCAAGTGTTACCGTTTTATTCAATCTTAATGCTTTATCTGCCATTTTATGTGCCAGTGATTCAAGTGTCTCTTTCCTTCTTCCGCGATATCCTTCCGCATCAACTGTAACAGTGTAATACTGATTACCATCCTTATTCAAAACAAGATGTACCAGATATTGAATGGCGTTCAATGTCTGACCGCGCTTACCGATCAGGACAGCAATTTTATCACCTGATAAATCAAACGTGACATGATTTCCGGAAACTGTCGTCGTCACGTCAACTTCCACATTCATTTGTTCGGTTACATTACGCAGAAATGCTTCAGCTTCTTCAATTTGATTTTTTACCATTGTCACTTTAACAAAAGCACGTTTAGAACCAAATACGCCTAGAAGCCCTTTTTTGCCTTCATCAATAACTTCAACATTAACATGGTCCCTTGTGGTGTCTAACTGCTCTAATGCTGATTGGACCGCATCCTCAACTGTTTGTCCGCTAGCAGTTATTTCTTTCACTTTTTGTCTCCTCCAGTTTTTTGATCATCCATCATCGGTTTACGAATGAAAACCGTCTGAGCAATCATAAACACATTCCCCACTACCCAATAC
The DNA here is from genome assembly GCF_035301925.1 of Lentibacillus sp. Taxonomy (GTDB): domain Bacteria; phylum Bacillota; class Bacilli; order Bacillales; family Amphibacillaceae; genus Lentibacillus. Next base: position 16,147 of record NZ_DATGTI010000088.1, read on the forward strand.
AGTGCTAATGCTGCTGGAAGAATGAAACCCATAACTACAATCATAATCGGCATTACGTAGAGCATCACCGTCATTTGCGGATTTTGGGCAGCCTGACTTCCTGCCATCATCAGTTTTTGCTGCAGAAACGTTGCACCACCGGCAAGCAGCGGCAAAATATAATCCGAGTTTCCCAATTGAAACCACAGAAAGGTATGCTCCTGTACTTCCGGCGTCCGCATAATGGCATGATACATCGCAATCAGAATCGGCATTTGCACAAATATTGGCAAACAACCGGCAAGCGGGTTCACCCCATGTTTCTGGAATAACTGCATCGTTTCCTGCTGTAATTTTTGCTGAGTGTTCGCATCTTTTGATGAATATTTCTGTTGCAGTTCCTTGAGTTCCGGCTGAATATCTTGCATGGCTTTAGAACTTTTTAACTGCTTAACGTTCAACGGCAGAAGAATCAGGCGAACTATGACAGTTACAATAATAATTGCTAATCCATAACTTCCGTTGAACATATCTGCAAAATAAGTAATAACCTGTGATAACGGCCATACAAACCATGAATTCCAAATCCCTTCACTTTCTGAATTGATTGGTTCATTTATTTCCGTACAACCGGAAAGGAGCGCTATTAACCCGGTTAAGGCTAACAGCAACAAAACCTTTTTACGCAATTTACTTCCTCCCAACTGACTTGAAAAACCTGAACCCCGCCTTCATCCAATAGCAAGTACAAGTTTTTCCTTAAAGGTCAAACATCATTTTTCATTTTATGACGTTACAATAAACTAATAAACCTATGTATAAAATCCTAACTGCTATTTTACCATTAAATGAATAGAAGATTCCATATAAAATTAGAAAAGCTGATTATTTTTTCAATAGCAGCCGTTTTTTTGATAATAAATGAACTAAACTCTTTTTTACATCATGAAAATTCATTTGCCGTGTTGGATAACGGGCAATGATAATGATATCCGTTGTTGGACGAATATAACCTTCCAGCTCCAGGAAAGCCTGGCGCAAATACCGTTTTATACGATTCCTCATAACAGCATTACCCAATTTTTTACCAACGGATAAGCCGATGCGAAAATGCTGCTGTCCGGGCTTTTCTATATAATATAAAACTAGCTCCCGATTTGCGAATGAGTTCCCATGTTTAAACACATACTGGAATTCTTTATTGTCTTTTATCCGATACTTTTTTTTCAACACGATCACCTTACCATTCATTTTCCCACTGTAGTGGAAAAAAGACCACTGATAATGTCAGTGGTCTATGCAGATAATACTTTTCTTCCTTTACGGCGACGGCGCTTCAATACTTGGCGCCCGTCTTTTGTACTCATTCGTTTACGGAAGCCATGCACTTTTTTCCGCTTACGTTTATTTGGCTGATAAGTTCGCTTCATTTATCATACACCTCCCTGAGGAATCCAAACAAAATCTACATTTTAAAGGCAGTCTTGAACATTATAATGAAAATCGATTCTGCCTGTCAACTTTTCATACAAAAAGTCTATCCACAGATTACTGTGAAATCATTTCCGGTAAAAAAAATTTATTCACAACGCTTATCGACAATTTACTCACAAAATATAGTGGTGTGGATAAACATTGTCTACAAGTGATGGATATTGTGGATAAGTGTCGAAAAAGCGTTGCATGATGCGCTTTTTTTTGGTATTATATTTGTGCTTTAATATGTGTAAAAGAGTCAAACAGTCTCTCTTTTTCCACAGGTTGTGGATAATATGTGGATAGCCATGCACACCGCTGTTCACCTGACTATCAACAATCATGTGGAAAAAGTACATAACTTAAGCATTATACTGCGGTGACCATGCTCAACCGTCCACAACCAAATACGCATTTATTTTTCAACAGATAACCTTTCCGTCTTTCAATATCACGTTATGAATGACCGCGAAAGGGTTTTTCTATCATCAATCAAAAATTGAAAGGGGTGAATGCGTTGAAAAACATCGATGAATTGTGGAATGCGGTTTTGGAGAAAATAGAGGAAAAAATAAGTAAGCCAAGCTTTGATACCTGGCTGAAAAATACAAAAGCCGAATCCTTAAAAGAAGATACATTAACTGTATTGGCACCAAATGAATTTGCACGCGACTGGCTTGAAGGCAGATATACAAACTTAATAGACGACATCTTGCTGGAACTGACCGGTGCCCGATTATCAACCCGATTCATCATTCCCGATTCACAGGATTCTGCAAATGAAGTGAATTCGACTCCAAAAAAAGTACCTATGGACAATCAAAATAGCAAAACGGGGCAAACCAAAACAATGCTGAATTCCAAATATACGTTTGATACATTCGTCATCGGTTCCGGAAATCGTTTCGCACACGCAGCTTCACTGGCTGTGGCTGAAGCCCCGGCAAAGGCATATAATCCGTTATTCATTTATGGTGGTGTCGGTCTTGGCAAAACACACTTGATGCATGCAATCGGGCATTATGTCCGGGAACACAATCCGGAGGCAAATGTTGTGTATCTGTCATCCGAAAAGTTCACGAATGAATTCATCAACGCCATTATGGATAACAAAGCAACGCAATTCAGAAACAAATATCGCAATGTCGATATTCTATTAATCGATGATATTCAATTCATAGCCGGAAAAGAATCGACACAGGAAGAATTTTTCCATACATTTAATGCACTCCATGAGGATAATAAACAGATTATCATCTCAAGTGATCGTCCGCCGAAAGAGATTCCGACACTTGAAGACCGTTTGCGTTCCAGATTTGAATGGGGGCTGATCACGGATATCACACCACCTGATCTGGAAACACGCATTGCGATTTTATCAAAGAAAGCAAAAGCAGAAGGACTCGATATACCGAATGAAGTGATGCTTTACATTGCCAATCAGATTGACACCAATATCCGGGAACTGGAAGGTGCCTTGATAAGGGTTGTTGCCTACTCGTCACTTGTTAATGAAGATATTGATGCTTCGCTTGCGGCAGATGCATTGAAGGATATCATCCCGAGCAACAAACCGCGTACCATCACGATTCAGGGCATACAGGAAGCTGTCGGTGAAAAATACAATGTCAAACTGGAAGATTTTGCGGCCAAAAAACGTACAAAATCGATTGCTTTTCCACGGCAAATAGCTATGTATTTATCAAGGGAACTGACAGATTTTTCATTACCCAAAATTGGTGAAGAATTCGGCGGCAGAGATCATACAACCGTTATTCATGCCCATGAAAAAGTTGTGAAAATGATGGAAGACGACACGCTCTTACACCGTGATATTGAAGAATTGAAAGAGCAGCTGAAATCATTTTAAGTTATGAACATGTTAACAATGTGTACAACGAATGCACGCTTATAAACAACTTATCCACATGTGAATAACTTCCGTTCAGTGGATTTAAGATGGGTTATCCACATAACAACAAGCACTATTACTGTTATTATTATATTTCTATAACAAATTAATAAATATATGTATCCAAAAGGAGAATAATTTCATGAAATTTATCGTACAGCGTCAGCACTTAATTTCCGGTGTTCAAGATGTCATGAAAGCCATCTCGTCCAGAACAGCCATTCCAATTCTGACCGGCATGAAAATTGAAGCAACTCCCAATGGAATTACGCTAACCGGAAGTGACTCTGATATTTCAATTGAATCATTTATTCCGGCCGAAGAAGACGGTATGGTAAATGTGGAACAAATCGAAGAAGGAAGTGTTGTTCTGCAGGCACGGTATTTCCCGGATATTGTCCGGAAGCTGCCGGAAAGTACAGTTGAAATTGAATCAGATGATCATTTCAATGTAACAATCAAATCAGGAAAAGCCGAATTCAACCTGAACGGCCAGGATGCCAATGAGTATCCGCAACTGCCCATACTCGAGACAGACAGCAGTTTTGAAATACAGTCAGATTTACTGAAAAATATGATCAAACAAACTGTTTTCGCTGTTTCAGCAATGGAAACAAGGCCAATTCTAACTGGTGTTAATATAAAAATTGAAAATGATTCATTGCATTTCACTGCAACAGACAGTCATCGGCTGGCATCACGCCGTATTCCACTGGAAGATATCAACCTGAACTTATCCAGTATTGTCGTGCCTGGAAAGAGCTTGAATGAACTCAATAAAATTCTGGATGATAACGAAGAGAGAGTTGAGATCAGTGTTACCAATAACCAAATTTTATTCAGAACAAAGCATTTGCATTTCTTATCAAGATTACTGGACGGCAATTACCCGGAAACATCCCGGCTCATTCCAGATCAGAGTCAGACAGTACTTCAAGTTAAAACTAAAGAATTAATCAATACGATTGACAGAGCATCACTGCTTGCCAGAGAGGAACGGAATAATGTTGTCAAACTGACGACAAAAGATAACCAACTTTTGCAAATTACCAGCAATTCGCCTGAGATCGGACAGGTTGCCGAAGAGCTTTTTGCCCAGTCAATAGAAGGAGAAGACTTGAAAATATCCTTCAGTTCAAAATATATGCTGGATGCATTGAAGGTCATTGACAAGGATGAAATCATCATTAAATTTACTGGTGCAATGCGTCCGTTTATCATCCAGCCCACAGATGATGATTCGATTTTACAATTGATTCTGCCAGTCAGGACATATTAATAAAAAAGGTGTATGCCGGGGAATCGGCAAATCAGCCGGTTTCCTTCTGTTTTTAACGCTTCATGAATCTGCCAATACCGCTTATTTTACAAGTGCATGTTCAAAAAAGAAGATAAAAAAGGACCGGCAGGCTAAGTTCGCGACGACAATCAAGGGAGAGCGCCTGCACTAGCACGTCAATCGCGTCAACGTTCGAGGCGGCGCTGTTTCGAGCAGCGGGATAGTGCGTGTTGTGGTGACTTCGACGTTCGACACAGGACGTGTCGGTTTTTAGTCGAAGATCCTCTACCTCGATGTGTCATTTTTACCGGACTTTTTGAACATCCTTTACAATATTAGAGCAACTTTCCTTCCCTTAACATCAAATCTTTAGTAAAATAGATAAGAAGTACAATAAACCTCAATCAATAAGTAAAAGTCTGGTGATCAGTATGCATCAACCTGAAAAAATTCAGATAGAAACGGCGTATATCCTGCTTGGACAATTTGTGAAATTGCTGAATATACTTGATTCCGGTGGTATGGTAAAAGCTTTTTTGCAGGATCAGGGAGTGCTTGTTAACAGCGAACCTGAACACCGCAGAGGAAGGAAACTTTATCCGGGTGATGTCGTGGAAGTGGAAGGTATCGGATCCTACATGGTCACGAAAGATTAAACATGGGGAATTTGCATGAACATTGAACAATTACAGTTAAAAAACTATCGGAACTATGAAACACTGGATATTTCCTTTAATAATAAAATAAACGTGATTATTGGTGAAAATGCCCAGGGGAAAACCAATTTGATGGAAGCTATTTATGTACTTGCTTTTTCAAAATCACATCGAACACCAAGAGAAAAAGAGCTTATCCAATGGGAGCATGAGTATGCTAAAATAGAAGGCAGGATCACAAAGCGGAATCAGACAATCCCCCTTGAAATCATTTTGTCAACAAAAGGAAAAAAAGCAAAATTGAACCGGATTGAGCAAAGAAAACTGAGTGACTACATCGGCGCTTTAAACGTTGTTATGTTTGCACCTGAACATTTATCGCTTGTTAAAGGTCCGCCGCAGACTAGAAGACGGTTTATCGATATGGAACTGGGACAGATTCAGCCAACGTATATTTATCATCTTGGCCAGTATCAAAAAATATTGAAACAACGGAATCATTTATTAAAGCAATTGCAGCGTCAGACAATACAAGATAAAACGATGCTTGACGTATTAACGGATCAGCTGATCCAGCATGCAGCGATTCTTCTGGAGCGCCGGTTTGTTTTTCTTGATTTGCTCCGGCAATGGACGCGTCCGGTTCATTATTCAATCAGCCATGGGACAGAAAACCTTGAAATCAAGTATCAGCCGACGATAGAAGTATCAGAATCAGCGAATAAGGAAAAGATAGAAAGTATCTATGCTAATAAATTTCACGAATTGCAGACGAAAGAAATAGAACGCGGTACGACATTAACCGGTCTGCATCGGGACGATATTATTTTTTATGTCAACAATAAAGATGTACAGACCTATGGATCCCAGGGACAGCAGCGTACAGCAGCATTATCGGTGAAATTGGCAGAAATCGAACTTATCTGTAATGAAGTAGGCGAATATCCGGTTTTACTTCTTGATGATGTGCTAAGTGAATTGGATGATCACCGGCAATCCCATTTATTAAACACAATCAAAGACAAAGTTCAAACGTTTGTGTCCACCACAAATATTGATGGCATCAATCATGAAACATTGCGGGAGGCACAATTGCTGCGGGTGGCTAATGGTACGGTTGATACATGATTGTGGAGGTGTTCGATGTTTATTCATATCGGCAGTGATAACGTTATTCGGTCAGAAGATGTCATTTCCATTATTGATTACAGTGTGGTGACATCTTCAGGCATTATGGAAAAGATGGTAGAAAATGTTGCGGAACAGGAAAAAGTTTTTGGTCCAACTGACGAAGTGAAGTCAGTTGTTATTACGACGGACAACATTTATTATAGTTCGCTGTCCGTCGCAACACTGAAAAAACGGGCCAGTATGATTTCAACTATCGACAAACTTGATGACTATTCTGATGAGATTGAATAGATAATCAATCTCATATAGATTTATCTTTTTTAAGCATTAAAGTATAGGAAAACTTTGCTACTCGCTGTCTGATAGTCAAGACATGAGTTTTTCCAGGAAACGTAGGTGAAATAATGTCAGCAGAACAAAATATGTCAGAGAACCAAGCTTATGGTGCCGATCAGATACAAGTGCTGGAAGGGTTGGAAGCCGTTCGAAAAAGGCCAAGTATGTATATCGGCAGCACGAGTGAAAAAGGCTTGCACCACCTTGTATGGGAAATTGTTGATAACAGTATCGATGAGGCACTAGCAGGTTATTGTGATAAAATCCAGGTTATCATTGAAAAAGATAATAGCATCACAGTCACTGACAATGGCCGCGGAATCCCGGTGGACATTCAGAAAAAGACCGGAAAGCCGGCCCTTGAAGTGATTATGACCGTGCTTCATGCCGGGGGTAAGTTCAGTAATGACAGTTACAAAGTTTCCGGCGGATTGCATGGTGTCGGGGCATCTGTTGTGAATGCGTTATCCAGCCATCTGGACGTTTATGTTCACCGTGATGGAAAAATATATTATCTTGGTTTTGAAAAAGGTGTGCCACTGGGAAAAATTGAAACGGTTGGCGAAACAGATATTACTGGAACGAAAACACATTTCAAACCCGATCCGGAGATTTTTACAGAAGTAACGGAATTTGATTTTGATACCCTTTCTCAACGGTTGCGTGAGTTAGCCTTTTTGAATAAAGGTCTCACCATTTCAATTGAGGACAAACGGACTGATGAGGAACCGGTCGAATACTGTTACGAGGGTGGAATCAGTTCATTCGTTGAATTTATTAACCGTAACCGGGAAGTGCTGCACGAACCATTTTATGCTGACAGTGAGGAACAGCAAATTGCTGTAGAGGTTGCTATTCAATATAACGATGGTTTTGTCAGCAATATTTACTCTTATGCAAACAATATCCATACGTATGAAGGCGGCACACATGAATCGGGATTTAAAGCTGGGTTGACGCGTGTCATTAATGATTATGCACGCAGACATAACCTGTTTAAAGAAAATGATCCAAACTTGAGCGGGGAAGATGTAAGGGAAGGGATGACAGCCATCGTTTCCATAAAGCATCCGGATCCGCAGTTTGAAGGACAGACTAAGACAAAACTTGGGAACAGTGAAGTCAAGAGGGTAACGGATTCAGCATTCAGTGAAGCCTTTTCGAAGTTTCTGTTTGAAAATCCTGATGTGGCAAAAATTGTTGTAGAGAAAGGCTTGATGGCATCACGTGCACGGATTGCAGCGAAAAAGGCACGTGAATTAACACGCCGGAAAAGTGCTCTTGAAGTGTCGAATTTACCGGGTAAACTTGCCGACTGCTCATCAAAGGATGCAAGCATCAGTGAGTTGTATATTGTTGAAGGTGATTCTGCCGGTGGTTCCGCCAAACAGGGCCGGGACCGGCACTTTCAGGCTATCCTGCCATTACGCGGAAAAATACTAAACGTTGAAAAGGCTCGTCTTGATAGAATCTTGTCCAACAAGGAAGTCCGGGCCATGATTACGGCAATGGGAACCGGGATTGGCGAAGAATTTGATATTACCAAAGCCCGCTATAATAAAGTTGTCATCATGATCGATGCTGACGTCGATGGTGCACATATCCGTACATTATTATTAACCTTTTTCTATCGTTATATGCGCCCTTTGATTGAAAATGGCTATGTTTATATTGCTCAGCCACCATTGTATAAAATACAGCAAGGAAAAGCTGTGCATTATGCTTATAATGATGAGGCAATGGAACAGATTTTGAACGAATTGCCGAAATCACCAAAACCGGGTCTGCAACGCTACAAAGGCCTTGGTGAGATGAATGCCGATCAGCTATGGGAAACAACCATGGATCCGGACAATCGTACATTGCTTCAAGTCGGGCTCTCCGATGCCATGGATGCTGACCATATTTTAGATATGCTGATGGGTGATAAAGTCGAGCCACGCCGGCATTTTATCGAAGAAAATGCCCAGTATGTCCAGAACTTGGATATTTAGTATTTTGATAAAATAGACTGGAAGTCAGGATGCCTCAATCGGTCATTATACTGGTTTGACATCAGACTTTTTGTTTTTCTGGTAAAGCGATGAATGAACTGTTTATCCTGCATGTAATGGATAGTAATCCGCCAAAAGACAGCGGCCAATTGTCCATAAATGTCCGATTCGGCTCGGGCCTGCACGATGCAGGTCACAAAGGCGTTGCAACACGACGTTGCGTATTTAGCCTTTGTTCCCCTTCTTCAGCGGGAAAAAGCGTCCCGCTGAATGAAGTTTCGCTTTACCTCAGGAAGGAAGATTTGGAGGTATTGTTAAATGGCAGATGAACAACGTCCAAGCGTTCAGGAAGTTAATCTTAATCAGGAAATGCGCACGTCTTTTCTCGATTATGCCATGAGTGTCATTGTATCCCGGGCGCTGCCTGATGTGCGGGATGGCATGAAGCCTGTCCATCGTAGGATTTTATATGCCATGAATGACCTTGGCATGCATGCAGATAAGGCGTACAAAAAATCTGCCCGTATCGTTGGTGAGGTCATCGGTAAGTATCATCCGCACGGGGATTCGGCGGTTTATGAATCAATGGTCCGGATGGCACAGGATTTCAGTTACCGTTATATGCTGGTAGACGGCCATGGCAACTTTGGATCTGTCGACGGTGACTCGGCTGCAGCTATGCGGTATACGGAAGCACGCATGTCAAAAATTTCAATGGAGTTACTACGGGACATCAATAAAGATACCATCGATTATGCGGACAACTATGATGGCACAGAGCGGGAGCCGGTTGTTTTTCCGGCCCGTTTCCCGAACTTGCTCGTCAATGGTGCAGCTGGTATTGCCGTCGGGATGGCAACCAATATTCCGCCGCATAATCTTGGTGAAACGATCGATGCGGTTTTGGCTATCAGTAAGGACCCGGAAATTACGATCAATGAACTGATGGAGGATTATATTCATGGCCCTGATTTCCCGACAGCCGGTGAAATCCTTGGCCGAAGCGGTATACGCAAGGCATATGAGACCGGTAAAGGATCCGTGACCATTCGCGCTAAAGTGCATATTGAAGAACACCCAAATGGCAAATCGTCCATCATTGCGACTGAATTACCGTTTCAGGTTAATAAAGCGAAGTTGATTGAAAAAATCGCTGAACTTGTGCGTGAGAAACGGGTTGACGGCATCACAGACCTGCGTGATGAATCAGACCGGAATGGCTTGCGCGTCGTCATAGAATTGCGACGTGATGCGAATGCGAATATTGTGTTAAACAACTTATATAAATACACGGCTTTGCAGACTACATTCGGTATCAATACCCTGGCATTGGTTGATGGACGACCGCAAGTGTTAACGATCAAACAGTGCCTGGAGCACTATCTGGAACATCAAAGGGAAATTGTCAAACGCCGTACTGCCTTTGAATTGCGAAAGGCTGAAGCACGTGCGCATATTCTGGAAGGTCTGCGCGTGGCACTTGACCATTTGGATGAAGTTATCTCGCTTATCCGTAACTCTAAAACGACTGACATCGCCCGTGACGGCCTGATGACGAATTATGGTTTGAGTGAGAAACAGGCACAGGCAATTCTGGACATGCGCCTGCAGCGTCTGACAGGGCTTGAACGGGAAAAAATCGTAAATGAATACAATGACCTTCTTAAACAGATTGATGAATTGAAAGCTATTTTGGCGGATGACGAAAAAGTACTGGCCATTATCCGTGAAGAGCTGACGGAATTAAAAGAGAAATATAACGATCCGCGCCGGACGGAAATCATCGCCGGCGGAGCGGACTTGATTGAGGATGAGGATTTGATTCCTGAAGAAAATGTTGTTATCACACTGACCCATCAGGGCTACATTAAGCGGCTTCCTGCTTCCACATACCGGACACAAAAACGCGGGGGCCGCGGTATCCAGGGAATGGGGACCAATGAAGATGACTTTGTTGAACATCTGGTTTCAACTTCCACGCATGATACAATCCTTTTCTTTACGAACAAAGGGAAGGTATATCGTGCCAAGGGATATGAAGTTCCCGAGTTCAACCGTACGGCAAAAGGCATACCGATCATCAATCTGCTCCAGGTTGAAAAAGATGAATGGATTAATGCCGTCATATCCGTTTCCGAATACAGTGAAGATTACTTTTTGTTTTTTACGACAAGACACGGTTTATCAAAACGCACGAAACTGTCGCAATTTGCCAATATACGCAAAGGCGGCCTGATTGCAGTCGGCCTGCGTGATGAGGATGAATTGATATCGGTTAGACTGACAGACGGCACGAAAAACATTATGATGGCCACTAAAAATGGCTATCTGATTCGTTTTCCGGAAGATCAGGTCCGTTCAATGGGAAGGAATGCAGCGGGTGTACGCGGCATTTCACTAAGAGATGATGATGAAGTTGTCTCAATGGAAATTTTGGATGAAGGATTACAAGTTTTACATGTGACCAATAAAGGGATCGGAAAACGGACACCGGAAGATCAGTACCGCGTTACGAATCGCGGCGGTAAAGGGATTTTCACTTGTAAACTGTCAGAGGACAATCATGTTGTGGCGGTTAAAGCTGTGACAGGTGAAGAAGATATTATGCTGATTACCGTTGCAGGTGTCTTGATCCGGATTCCGGTTGATGGCATTTCCCAGACCGGACGAAACGCACAAGGCGTCCGTCTGATCCGTCTGCAGGACGATGAAGAAGTGGCAACCGTCGCCAAGGTTGAGAAAGAAGAAGCGGAGCATGAAGAAACGGAAGAAACTGAAAAAGACGCGACAGAAGATCGGGAAGAATAATCAGCTGACATGATGATTTAAAAAGGGTGACCAGTGACGGATTACATTCGCTTTGTATTAATCTGCTGGCCGCCCTTTCTTATTTTTTGGAACTGATACAGCTGTGAGATTAACAGACCTTAGTTTGCGATTGACGTATCGGCATTTAATCGAAGGTCCTCTATTTGATGTGTCATTTTACAGAGATTTTTGAACAACCTTTTGTAAGGGATTATTACTCTCATAATTCATTTGCAGCATGTATTTTCCCAATAAATAAGGGATTTTTTCGGCCGTTATTGTCAGGAAATGTTTGATAAATGGATAATCTTTATCAGGTTTGGCAGCCAGTAAGTCCCCCCACCATTCGGTTTCATAGCGGCACAGCATGCTCAAATTATAAAGAAGCAAATAGTGAATCATGATTTCGGAAATCGGCAAAAAATTTCCCCGTTGCACTGGAAAATAACCTGCCCTGTCGTATGTATCAATAAAAAAAGGACTGTTATGTACCGGATTGAATGGAGCTTCCAATGCCACATGAAGAGAGGCAGCTGTCGCTTCTGTCTGGCTGACCGGTGGCAAATAGGGTTTGATACGCTTAATAAATGCCTTTGCGGTTAAATAAAAATTGTCCAATACAAAGGTTGGAAATTGTAAACGCGTTGCGCCGATATTCCCGACCTTAATCATTTTTTCCATGTGGTGAAACTTGAACATAGAATCCATTTCAGGAATTAAGGAAAACAGCTGCTCCATTTTTATTTTTTCAAACGGTGTTCTGCCAATCGAAAATAAGTGTTCAGAGACATAAGGGAATAGCCCATTATACTGTATTTTCACTTCATCATCCATAAAGGTATAATCTTTCTTTTTACGCTTTCGGCTTGATACACCATGTGCCAGTATCGCTGTTGATTCAGGATAATTCGGTCTTATTGTTAAAAGTGCGGCTTTGAGTAAATGGACCATGCCATAAAAAAACAGCATTGGCTGCATGAGCGTTTCCATTTGTTTGCCATTCTCATAAAATCGGATGCCATGTTCCAGATAATGCATAAATTTATGGCCGTTCTCGAAACTTTTTATAGCGGCGTCAACACCATCTAATTGCTGATAACAACTATGTAAATAATCACGTGCTGTTTGCTGTGACTGCAGATATGTAAAAAAATGAGTCATTTGATGATTCTCCATGGATTACCCCTTCTAACTATGTAAATTTTCCGAATCAATTTTCTTTTATCACATATTGATAATTGTGTTGAAAAAGCATGATGTTTGGCTTATTGTATATAACAATAGAATTTCCCTTGAACTACCCCTTGAAACAAGTTCACCCGTTTAGTTTCACCAATTATAAAGATTCTAATCATATACATTAGTATGGATAGGAGGATAAAAGATGCGTGAAGATAAGTTCGCCAAGGAAGGGCTGACATTTGACGATGTTCTATTAATGCCTGCCAAATCAGAAGTGCTGCCAAAGGATGTCGATGTCAGTACGGTTTTGTCTGAGAAAATCAGACTTAACAGCCCGCTGATCAGTGCCGGAATGGATACGGTCACTGAAGCGGACATGGCGATTGCCATGGCTCGTCAAGGCGGTATGGGTATTATTCATAAAAATATGTCCATTGAGGATCAAGCTGAACAGGTAGATCGTGTCAAGCGGTCGGAAAGCGGTGTGATTACAAACCCCTTTTTTCTCACGCCGGAACATCAGGTTTATGATGCTGAACATTTAATGGGGAAATTCCGGATTTCCGGCGTCCCAATTGTAAATAATATCAATGAACAAAAATTGATTGGGATTTTGACGAATCGCGACTTACGTTTCATCCAGGATTATTCAACCGCGATTAAAGATGTGATGACGAGTGACAATCTGGTTACCGCTCCTGTGGGAACAACGCTTGAAGAGGCTGAACATCTGCTTCAGGCGCATCGGATTGAGAAGCTGCCGTTAGTTGATGAAAATGGGATATTGAAAGGTTTAATAACCATAAAAGATATTGAAAAAGTGATTGAATTCCCAAATGCGGCAAAAGACTCACAAGGCAGGCTGCTTGCTGGCGCTGCTGTTGGTGTAACTGGTGACGCGATGAAGCGGATTGAAAAATTGGTTGAAGCAGGTGTGGATGCTATTGTCATTGATACGGCACACGGCCATTCGGCAGGTGTTTTGGATAAGGTCCGTACGGTACGGGAAGCCTATCCTGATCTTGATATTATCGCAGGAAATGTTGCGACAGCTGAAGCGACGGAAGATTTAATTAAAGCAGGCGCAACCATTGTCAAAGTCGGCATCGGCCCGGGGTCAATTTGTACGACCAGGGTTGTGGCAGGTATTGGTGTTCCCCAGATAACAGCTGTCCATGATTGTGCGGCAAAAGCTTCCGAATATGGTGTACCAGTCATTGCTGATGGCGGCATCAAATATTCCGGCGATATCGTTAAGGCACTCGCTGCCGGTGCTCATGCTGTCATGCTCGGCAGTATGTTCGCTGGCGTCAAGGAAAGTCCGGGTGAAACCGAAATTTTCCAGGGAAGACAATATAAAGTCTATCGCGGCATGGGATCGGTTGGTGCTATGGAAGCCGGCTCCAAGGACCGTTATTTTCAGGAGGCAGAAGACGCCAAAAAATTGGTTCCTGAAGGCATTGAAGGAAGAACCCCTTACAAAGGTCCACTTGCTGATACCGTTCATCAATTGATTGGCGGCCTGCGTGCAGGCATGGGCTACTGCGGAACGGAATCGGTCAATGCATTGCGCCATGATGGGCGGTTTATCCGGATTTCAAATGCCGGATTAAAGGAAAGCCATCCACATGATGTTCAAATTACAAAAGAAGCACCGAATTATTCGTGAATGAAACCAAAAGTTTGGTTTACCACTGATATTAAATATTACCTATTTAATAGATAGGGCATTCCCTATCTATTTTTTCTCTATTTTTTATGGTAAAATAGCTAGGTGCAAAATTATTATAACAACATATGATTTCATATAATGGTGGAGGTAAGGAAAGTGAAACACAGCATGAAGAAAAGTTTGTCATTATTGCTTGTCACACTGGTCATGGCAGCTACAATAACGGTGCAGCCGTTAACTGCACAGGCAGCAGGACCTGATATTCAGGCAGAATCAGCCATATTGGTTGATTTCGAAACAGGTAAGGTTGTTTATGCCAAAAATCCTGATATGGCACTGCCTCCAGCTAGTATGACTAAAATGATGACGGAATACCTTGTCCATGAAGCCATCGCGGAAGGTCAAATTAGCTGGGATACAACAACACAAATCAGTGATTATGCTTACAGTATATCTGCTGATGACTCCTTCTCAGGTGTCGGGTTGAAACAGGATAAAGACTATACGGTGAAACAATTGTACGATGCAATGGCGATTAACTCGGACAATGCAACAACCATCGCACTGGCTGAGTTGATTGCCGGTTCTGAAGGCGAATTTGTCAAGATGATGAATGAAAAGGCAGAAGAAATGGGTTTGCCGGAATATGAATTTGTCAATTCGACAGGCCTTGCTAATTCATCACTTGGGGATAATGTACCAGAGGGAACGGATCCTGACGCTGATAATTTATTATCAGCCCGTTCAGCAGCGTTACTGGCATACTATTTAATCAAGGATTATCCGGAGGCACTTGAGGTCTCCAAGATTCCTTCAGCAGCGTTTGAAGATCAGACTATCCGCAATTGGAATTGGATGCTGCCACACGACGAGGAAGAAGCGAGTTCTTTACAGCAATTCAATTATGAAGGAATAGACGGTTTAAAAACAGGTTATACCGAACAAGCAGGTTATTGTTTTACAGGGACTGCCGAACGTGATGGCAACCGCTATATTTCTGTTGTCATGAAAACAGAAAGCGAAGGAGCACGTTTTCAGGAGACAGCTAAACTGTTGGATTACGGCTTTAATCAATTTGAAAATCAGGAAATCTTCCCGGCTGGATACCAGTTGGAAGGTGAATCAGCCATTCCTGTTTCTAAAGGGAAGGAAGATACTGTACAAGTAGCAACTAAAGAAGCATTCAGTACGCCTGTTAAAGGAGAACAAGCTGAAAATTACAGCATCGAATACCAATTGGACAAAGATAAATTAAATGAAGAAGGAGAATTGACTGCACCAATTGAGAAAGGTGAAAAGATTGGCACGGCTGAAGTTGTCTATAATGGCGAAAGTGACTATGGCTATATTTTTCCGGATGCTGAAAAAGGGTCAATCGATCTGGTTGCCCAGAAAAGTGTTGAAAAAGACAACTGGTTTATGCTGACACTTGGTGCCATCGGAAGCTTCTTTGGAAATATCTTCAACACGGTTGTTGATACAGTAAAAGGCTGGTTTTAAATAAGATAGGGCCGTCTAAGGCATATAAAAAAGCAAAATTTGAAAATGTTTATGGATCTATAGGAGGGAACAACATGGCAAACACAGGAACAGAACGTGTCAAACGTGGAATGGCAGAAATGCAAAAAGGCGGCGTCATCATGGATGTCGTCAATGCTGAACAGGCTAAAATAGCGGAAGAAGCTGGTGCGGTTGCCGTCATGGCGCTTGAGCGTGTTCCTTCCGATATACGTGCTGCCGGTGGTGTGGCCCGGATGGCAAGCCCGGAAATTACCGAAGAGGTCATGAACGCCGTATCGATTCCGGTCATGGCAAAAGCACGGATTGGTCATATTGTCGAAGCACGCGTTTTGGAAGCAATGGGTGTTGACTATATTGATGAAAGTGAAGTACTGACACCAGCAGATGAAGAATATCATTTGAAAAAATCTGATTATACCGTACCGTTTGTCTGCGGCTGCCGTAATTTGGGCGAGGCGGCCCGCCGTATTGGTGAAGGTGCGTCGATGCTGCGCACAAAAGGTGAACCGGGCACAGGCAATATTGTCGAAGCAGTCCGCCACATGCGCCAGGTTCAATCGGAAATTAGAAAGCTGTCATCGATGTCGGATGATGAAGTGATGACGTATGCCAAAGAAATTGGTGCGCCATATGAACTGCTGGTAGAGATTAAACAAGAAGGCCGTCTTCCTGTTGTCAACTTTGCAGCCGGCGGCGTAGCGACACCGGCAGATGCAGCTCTGATGATGGAATTGGGAGCCGATGGTGTATTTGTCGGATCCGGTATTTTCAAATCAAATGAGCCGGAGAAATTTGCCAAAGCAATTGTTGAAGCAACGACACATTATACGAATTACAAGTTGATCAGTGAACTGTCCAAAGACCTTGGCACTGCCATGAAAGGCATTGAAATAGGTACATTGGAAGGACAAGACCGTATGCAAGATCGCAGTGAATAGAAAGAAGGAATCATGATGTGCACTATTGCTGTATTGGCTTTGCAGGGTGCCGTTCGTGAGCATGTTCGTGCCATCGAGGAAGCAGGTGCAGAAGCCGTTGAGATAAAACAAAAAGAGCAGCTGGCAGATATTGACGGTCTGATTCTGCCGGGCGGTGAAAGCACGACAATGGGCCGGCTGATTGACAGCTATGGTTTTTTCGATGCCATTCGCAATTTCGGAAAACAGGGAAAGCCGGTATTCGGAACGTGTGCCGGACTGATTTTAATGGCAAGTGCCATTGAGGGTCAGGAGCAGGCCCATTTAGGATTAATGGGTATGAAGGTGGCACGTAATGCGTTTGGCCGGCAGGTGGCAAGCTTTGAGGCGAATTTGGATGTGACATACATCGGTAAGGCATTTAACGCTGTATTTATCCGGGCGCCGTATATACTTGAAGCCGGGCCTGATGTGGAAGTGCTGGCAACTTACAAGGACAGGGTTGTGGCAGCAAAACAAGGTCATTATTTGTGCACAGCTTTTCATCCCGAATTGACCGACGACAGCCGGTTTATTGAATATTTCGTACAAATGGTGGAACAATCAAAACAGACACTTGCATCATAGGGAAAAATCCGATATGATATAGCATAATATAAATAACAGTCATGAAAGGAAGCAGTAGCAGGTATGCTTTTTCCCCAGAGAGTCGGTGGCAGGTGGAAACCGATGAAAGCAGCTTGTGAATCCGTCCTTAAACTGGTTTGCTGAAACAGCAGTAGGCAGGCCCGGTTAAACACCGTTATCACATTTGAGCCGGAAGCGAATATGTGCTTCAATAAGGGTGGCAACGCGGGAAATACACTCTCGTCCCTGTTTTATCAGGGGCGGGAGTTTTTTATGTAATCATAATAAAGGAGGCATTCACCTATGCTTGATATGAAATTTTTACGTAATCATTTTGCTGAAGTAAAGGAAAAGTTAGCTCATCGGGGTGAAGACTTGTCCGAGCTGGAGCGGTTCGGCGAGCTGGATGAGCGACGCAGATCATTGATTTCTGAAACGGAATCACTGAAAGCTAAGCGTAATGAAGCATCGAAGCAGATTTCCGCCCTGAAAAAGGAAAAGAGGGATGCAGAACCGGCTATTAAAGAAATGCGGGAAGTCGGGGGAAAAATAAAGGAACTTGATTCAGAGCTGAAAGACATTGAAGAAACGTTGGAAACGATCATGCTGTCGATCCCGAACATTCCGCATGAAAGTGTACCAATCGGTGATGATGAAGATGACAATGTCGTGGCACGCAAATGGGGCAACCTGCCAACATTTAATTTTACTGAAAAACCGCATTGGGACATTGCTGCTGATTTGGGTATCCTCGATTTTGAACGGGCAGCCAAAGTAACCGGAAGCCGCTTTGTGTTCTACAAAGGACTTGGCACACGGCTGGAACGGGCATTAATTAATTTCATGATGGATCTGCATGCGGATGAACATGGCTATACCGAAATGATGCCGCCGCAGATTGTTAACCGTGGCAGTCTGACAGGAACAGGACAGCTGCCTAAATTTGAAGAAGATGTCTTTAAACTTGAGGAATGGGATTACTTTCTTATACCAACTGCCGAAGTGCCAGTCACCAATTTTCACCGGGATGAGATTCTGTCAAGTGATGACCTCCCGAAGAAATATGCCGCCTACAGTGCCAATTTCCGGTCTGAAGCAGGATCTGCCGGACGTGATACACGCGGGCTGATCCGGCAACACCAATTCAATAAGGTTGAATTGGTTCATTTCACTAAACCTGAAGATTCTTATGACACATTGGAAACATTGACGGGACATGCTGAAAAGGTATTGCAGCAGCTCAATCTGCCGTACCGTGTCATGAATATGTGTACGGGAGACTTGGGATTCACGGCTGCGAAAAAGTACGACATTGAGGTCTGGATTCCGAGTCAGGAAACGTACCGGGAAATTTCATCGTGCTCCAACTTTGAAGATTTCCAGGCAAGACGTGCCGGCATTCGTTTCCGCCGAGAAGCAACTGGCAAGCCGGAATTTGTCCATACGTTAAATGGATCAGGTCTGGCTGTCGGGCGTACTGTTGCCGCCATCCTGGAAAATTATCAGCAGGAAGACGGTTCGGTAGTGGTACCGGAAGTGCTTCGGCCGTATATGGGCGGCAAGGATGTTATTAAATAATAAATTGATATGTGGCAGCCAAGAAATCTTGAATGGATTTTCAGGTTTCTTGGCTATTAAATAGGCTAAAGCAACTTTTCAGCAATCCTTTGCGCCGTACACAAGAAAAAAATTGAAATTCATATAAATTTGTATTGACAAAATCTTGTAACAGTAGTAAAGTGACAATCATATTAATTTTAATAATTGAACTTCTTATTCAGAGAGGTGGAGGGACTTGGCCCTAAGATACCTCGGCAGCAGACTTTATTGAAAAGTACTGTGCCAATTCCAACAAGTATTCGCTTGAAAAATAAGAAGAGTATGTACACATTTCATTAGTCTCTTCTTATTTGATAAGGAGGGATTTTTTAAATTTTTAAACTGAATACGTATAAACTTCTTATCCAGAGAGGTGGAGGGACTGGCCCTGAGATACCTCGGCAGCGGACTTTATTGAAAAGTACTGTGCTAATTCCAGCAAGCAACACGCTTGATAGATAAGAAGAGGAAACCAAGGAAAAGCCTCTTCTTATTTATGAAGGAGAGGCTTTTTCATATTTTAAGGAGGGAAATCTGTGATTACTTTTGAGAACGTAACGAAGATTTATCAAAGTACAGGAAAGCAAATAAAAGCACTGGATAATGTCAATCTGCATATTGAGGAAGGTGAGATATTTGGTGTTATCGGTTTCAGTGGAGCAGGTAAAAGCTCGTTGGTTCGCTGTGCAAATTTACTCGAACGGCCTACTTTGGGAAAGATTGTTGTAAACAGCCAGGATTTGTTAAAACTTTCCCCTAAAGAATTAAGAGAAGCAAAACGAAATATTGGCATGGTTTTTCAGCACTTTAATTTGCTGAATTCAAAAACAGTTTTTACGAATGTCGCAATGCCTTTATTGCTCATGAACAAATCAAAGAAAGAAGTGGAAAACCGCGTTTACGAGCTATTGGATTTCGTTGGCCTTCGAGATAAAGCGAAAAATTATCCTGATCAGTTATCGGGAGGGCAAAAACAACGCGTTGGAATTGCCCGTGCATTGGCAACAGAGCCAGCGGTATTGCTATGTGATGAAGCAACATCGGCGCTCGACCCGCAAACGACAGAATCCATTTTAAAGCTTTTAAAAAGAATCAATCAGGAATACAACATTACGATTTTATTGATTACACACGAAATGGGCGTTATTCGGGAAATTTGCGATAAAGTGGCAGTACTCGATCAAGGGAAAATAATCGAATCAGGATCTGTTTTCGAGGTATTTGCACAACCAAGAACGGAAATTGCCCATGACTTTGTCAGTACAGTAATGCATGACGAAATCCCGGAATCCGTTCATCAGTTAATTCAAACACAGCAATCAACCAGTCAAATTTACCGCATTGTATTTGTAGGCAATTCCGCTGGTACTCCATTACTTTCTCAAATAGCAAAGCGTTTTGATGTGGAAGTGAATGTATTATTTGGCAGTATAACGGAACTGCAAGAAATTCCATTTGGTAATTTGATCGTTAAATTTGAAGGCGAAGCAAAAGAGATTAATCGGGTTTTAATGTTCATTAACCAACAGGAAGTAACTATAAAGGAGATATTGGCAGATGTTAGTTGACTGGAATCAAATCCTTGTGGCATTAGGGGAAACCATTATAATGGTTGCCATTTCACTGATTTTTGCAACTTTGATTGGCTTACCGTTAGGAATATTGCTGGTTGTGACACGCAAAGGACATATATGGGAGAATGCAGCGGTCTTTAATGTTTTGAATGCAATCGTAAACACATTTCGCTCGATACCATTTATTATTCTTATGGTTGCCGTTATCCCATTTACGAGATTGGTTGTTGGCACTTCAATAGGAACGGCAGCGGCTATTGTACCAATGGTGCTTTTTTCAGGGCCATACATTGCAAGATTAATTGAAAATTCACTGCTCGAGGTTGATCAAGGTGTGATGGAAGCAGCACAGGCAATGGGAGCAACACCATGGCAAATGATTGTCCGGTTCCTGCTGCCAGAAGCATTAAGCTCACTTTTATTAGGAATAACCATTGCTACGATAGGTCTGGTTGGTGCCTCAGCCATGGCCGGTGCGATTGGTGGAGGTGGTCTCGGTGATCTGGCTATTACTTATGGCTATCAGCGCTTTGACACCATCGTGATGATGATTACTGTAGCCATTCTTGTTGTCATGGTCCAAGGATTGCAAACGGCAGGAAATATTTTATCAAGAAAAGTTAGACGGCGTTAAAGCTTTGAGCTGCAATCTATGTGTCACTATAAATAAAAGGGGAGAAGACAACATGAAGAAATTTGGATTTTTAATAATGTTTATCAGTCTGGCGGTTGTTATGGGTGCATGCTCAAGTAATGCTCAAACGACAGTGAAAGTTGGAATCAGCGGTTCTGATACGACGGTTTGGGATTTTGTTGCTGAAAAAGCAAAAGAAAAAGGAATCAACGTTGAGATTGTCCGCTTTTCCGATTACGTACAGCCAAACCTGGCGCTGGCTGAAGGGGAACTTGATGCGAACGCTTTTCAAACGGTGTCCTATTTTGATGCATTCATCGAGGAACATAATTTAGATCTGGTTCCAATTGCCACAACCGTTATAGCGCCAATGGGGCTTTACTCTGAAAAATACGATTCGCCGGAAGAACTGCCAGATGGGGCGACCATTGCATTACCTAAAGAAGCCACCAATATGGGACGCGGGTTATTGCTGCTCCAAGAAGCTGGTCTGATTAAACTGGAGGAACATTTTGATGGAAACGGATCTCTGGACAAAATTATAGAAAACCCGAAAAATTTACAGTTTGAAACACTTGTGGCTGCTCAAACGCCGCGTGTCTTGCCGGATGTGGCAGCATCCATCATTAATAACGGTATCGCAGTTGATGCAGGATTCAGCCCTTTAAATGACTCCATTTTTCATGAAAATGAGACAGCAACACCATATATCAATATCATCGCTGTTAATAAAGAAGACAAAGATAACGAAGTGCTGCAGCAGTTAGCAGATATTTATCAATCAGGTGATGTGAAAGAACTAATTGAAGAGGAATACGATGGAAATCAAATACCAACGTTCGTACCATTGGATAAAATAGGATGGTAACCATTTTAGGATGCGGAAAATAAAAGATTTAAAAAAATAAAATGACGGGGTGATCAGATGACGGTGATAGCAGACAGATTAACGGAAATTAAAAAATCAATATCAGATTACATTGAGGCGAATAAAGAGCAATATATTAAAATAAGTCATATGATTCATGATAATCCGGAAATCGGAAATGAAGAATATTTTGCTTCACAATTGTTAACGGATATTCTTTCTAAAGAAGGTTTCTCTGTTAAAAAAGGTGCTGCAGGTCATGAAACAGCATTTCTGGCACAAAGACAAGGTGAAAAAGAGGGGCTGCGAATTGGATTTTTAGCTGAATATGATGCGTTGCCAGGAATAGGTCATGCATGCGGGCATAATATGATTGGAACAACAAGTGTTGCAGCAGCTGTTGCCTTAAGCCAGGTAATTGATGAAGTTGGCGGAAAACTGGTTATACTTGGGACGCCTGCTGAGGAAGGTGGACCAAACGGCAGTGCAAAAGGAAGTTTTGTTAAGGCACGATTGTTGGATGATATTGACGCCGCCATTATGCTCCATCCCGGAAATGAAACGAATCTGACCAGTCCGACTCTGGCTGTTGACCCCCTTGACTTTGAGTTTTTTGGGAAATCTGCACATGCTTCAGCAAATCCGGAAAAAGGAGTTAATGCATTAGATGGTGTTATTCAATTGTTTAATGGGGTTAATGCGCTACGGCAACATTTACCTTCTGATGTAAGGATTCATGGTGTTATTACTGATGGTGGTGATGCTCCAAATATCGTTCCGGCGTATGCAAAGGCAAGATTTTTTGTACGGGCCGCGACCAGGACTATATTAAAGGACGTTACAGAAAAAGTGAAAAAGATTGCAAATGGCGCTGCTTCAGCAACCGGGGCAACTGTCAAAATAACGGCATTTCAAAATGAAGTCGATAATTTTATTGTGAATGAGCGGTTTGATCATGTGTTTAAAGAGGTCATTGAGGGGTTAGGTGAGACAGTCAATACACAGAAAAAAACAGCTTTAGGATCAACCGATGCAGGGAATGTCAGCCAGGTTGTTCCTGCCATCCATCCCCATATTAAAATAGGCCGCTCAGATCTAGTCGGACATACGGTTGAATTCAAAGAAGCAGCAAGGTCCAAAAAGGGGGATCAGGCACTTATAACGGGAGCAAAGGCAGTTGCTTTGACCATACTGGAACTTTTAACGAATAGAGAAGTTTATGATGAGATTTATCAAGAATTTTTGGAACGGACACAGCCTGCTGATAAATAGGGCGAAAAATATTTTGACAAGATATAATTCGCATGATATATTATATCTTGTCGCATGGAGGTATACCCAAGTCTGGCTGAAGGGATCGGTCTTGAAAACCGACAGGCGGGTCAAACCGCGCGGGGGTTCGAATCCCTCTACCTCCTCCATTAAAATTGAACCGCATGAATTGGAGATTCAAAGAAACCGCCAAACCGTTACATTTGTAGCGGTTTTTTTTATATCAAAGGAATCAGGCACATCCGAACAATCGTGGATGTGCTTTTTTAGTGAAATTGATGACTTTTTACGAATACTGTAATATGTTTAATCAAATAACGTCTAATAAACAGGAGGACATCTGAGGAGAAGTCCGCTTAAAGGAGGCCGCGGGGATGGATGAGGAATTAATTTCGGACTGGTTTGATGCCTATAGTGAGGATATCTATAAGTTTCTTGTCTATTACATGTCCACTCCCGATGTGGAAGATTTGGTGCAGGAAGTCTTTATAAAGGCAATTGATCGGTATGATTCATTCAAAGGTGATTCCAGCCCTAAAACATGGCTCATATCAATTGCCCGAAACCTGGCCATTGATGAAGCACGTAAAAGGAAACGGCAAGATTGGCGGAAATTGATTAAAACGTATGATTATAAAACAGAGACATCACCGGAGGAAAAACAATTGGCCAATGAAACCAAACAGCAATTGCACCAAGCGATTGCCAAGTTGAAACAGGATTATCGGGACGTCGTCATATTGCGGGGAATTGAGGAATTATCGGTCGCCGAAACAGCGAATATTTTAAAATGGCCTGATACAAAAGTGCGGGTCACATTTCACCGGGCACTGAAGGCTTTGAAGGGGAAAGTAAAGGAGGGCTATCATGAATCTCAATGACGACGAATTGCAAAAGGAGCTAAAAGATTTGAAAACATCCGCTTCATTGGACCCTCAAAAAAAAGAATCGATGAAGATGGCAATTATAAAACATGCGAAAAAAAAGCGTAAACGGTCAAAATTAAAGCAGTCAGCCATCTGGTTATCGACGGCAGCCGCTTTGCTGATCTGCGGTGTGCTCGTGACGAATATAATCAACAACAATCAATCAGTATTGCCGACTGAGGAGCATGACACATCGGAATATAACGAAAGCACAAGTGAAAAAGCACAGGAACCTGCTGATAACTCAGATGATACAGCAGAAACTTTTGAAGATTCTCAGGTGCCTGAAGAATTATCGGTAACGGAACAGGCAACAGAAACTCAAACCATTATGAATGAAGGCATGGCGGAAGACGTGACGGTTACAAACTACACAATTGAACCATATGGGATTCGGTACCAAATGGGGGCGTTCCTTGGCAACTATACCACTGAAGACCAAACAGTCAGACATTACAGTGATGCTGATAATGCCTGGATTACAATTGAAGTCATGGAGGATGCCAAACTAAATGATGTCGTTTCTGAAACACAATCCGAATACAGCGGCGATTTCAACTATACGGAAGAGCCAACTGCCACATCAGAGGATGAAAATCCGTATCAAGGGATTCGACAGCATTTTTCAGACCCTCCTCAAGGCTATTATGCCTACCAAATCGGGGAAAATGTACTCGTCATTCAATATGAATATGTGATTGAAGCTGGCGATGGCATGGGACCACGACTGCAAGCTTTACGGGAATCAATCGAATAATAACATCAGAATAGGGCTTTCGCTAACAACAAGTGAAAGCCTTGATTTCCAAATCTTTTTTCCAGCCAATCAGTATATGCCTCTGTTTAAACGTGAAAGCAGAAAAACCTGGGTTTGTTTTGATACATTGGAACTTACAATATACTCTTGACAACCGGTGTGTTAGCAGGTATAGTACATAAAAATACATCCTAATTAATACAGTTGCATTCAATTGACCGCATTTTTTCATAAGTTGAAAATGATGAAGAGGTCAGTAGCAAACAGCTTCCCGCAAGAGATTGGAATTCACCGGCTGAAAGATTCCATCGGTGTCGGCTTTTGTGAAACCTGCCTTGGAGTGTCAGATTAAAACCTGACCGCAGTCTCGCTGCGTTATGAAAACAGAGTGGGCATGCATGGCATGTCAATGAAGGTGGTACCACGGAAAACACCCCAATCCGTCCTTTTACGAGGATCGATTGAGGTGTTTTTTCTAATTTATAAACGGTTATGCAAGATTATCAGAACTTAAAATGTTAAGGAGAGATGAGGATGAGTGAAAAACTCGCATTCATAGGTGCCGGATCCATGGCTGAATCGATTCTGATCGGCATATTAAACAGTGAATTTTATCCAAAAGAGAAGATTATAGTGACGAATAAGTCTGATAAAGAACGTCTGGCATTTTTGGAAAAACAATATGACGTTCAAAACTCAGACAATAAGCAAAAAACCGTAGAGGGTGCTGATATTGTCGTCATCGCCGTCAAGCCTTATGATCTGGAGGCTGCCGTGACGTCGATCAGCCATTACTTAAATGAGACCCAGTTGCTTATTTCAGTTGTAGCGGGTGTTTCAACCGATATGATTTCACGATTAATCGGCAAAGAAGTCCCGGTTATACGGGCAATGCCCAATACTTCATCTGCAGTGGGTCAATCTGCCACAGCTGTTACCCGGGGGAAATTTGCTGGAAAAAAACATCTGCAAACGGCGATGAAGCTGTTCAGTACAATCGGTACAGCAACTGAAGTATCCGAGGAAGATATGCACACCGTTACGGCCATATCGGGAAGCGGGCCGGCATATGTGTATTATTTAGTTGAAGCCATGGAACAAGCTGCCATGGATGCCGGGCTGGATCATGAAACAGCCCGCAAGTTAATCACACAGACAATTGTCGGGGCTGGGGAAATGCTGCAGACATCTGGCCTGAATCCAACCACATTGCGTGAGAATATTACAAGTCCCGGCGGCACCACACAGGCCGGACTGAAATCATTGAGCCGGCATAACTTTCAGGAAGCAGTCATGACATGTGTGGAACGGGCACGGGAACGTTCGATTGAATTGGGAAAGAAACTGTAAAAGAACCCTGTTTTCCCGCATCTAATGGTCAGTAACCCGGCCAAGAACGCCGGGTAACTTCCCCTAAATGCCCGATTCTGTTCAACTACCATTCAATGGGGAAGAGCGTCCCATTGAATTGGAGTTTCACTTTATGCTCCGAGTTCCTTGTTATCTTTTGCCGAAGCTTGAATATGCAGTGTTGCGATCATGCCGTAGAACGCATAGAAAAATTCATCCGGGGCAACCACCCGTATGTGTCCGACATCACTCGTATCAAAATCTAATGTTGCCTCCAGCAGCCGATACGTTGAATAGGCATAGAAGCAAAAGTATATATAATCAAACTTCGGCATCTTGTCATAAATGACGGCAATCTCATCTTTGTATTCATCCAAATTCCGTGTTGCCTCATCAATGAAAGCATGCAGATCAGACAAATCTGCTTCTACGACAAGGTCCCGTTCATTTTCCGTTCGAATGACAGCCAACGCCATGTGCTCCTTTCTGATTCAAAATATGTTTCAATGTTTACTCTACCTGAAATGATAAAAATCAGTGGTGATATAAATCACTGAAGGTGGCGTTTATTAGTCTTGAACCGGTAAATTTCAATATTGAAGTGACGCACTAAAAAAGGTGCTCCAATTCACTTGAGCACCTTTGTTCCTATCTTATGAGTTCCCGGGCTTTCCATTTGCGTGACTGCTGGATAAAATGGCTGATTTTCTTCAGAATTGGTTCAATCGATTCTTCCGCTTCAAGCAAGTCATAATCAGAAATATCGATGCGCAATATTGGGCATGCGTTGAAATTATTGATCCATTCTTCATAGCGGTTATACAATTCTTCCCAATAGGAAATAGGTGTATTCTTTTCCATGTCCCGTCCGCGGTTATGAATCCGCTCCACAATCTTATCAAAAGATCCTTCCAGATAAATTAATAAATCCGGATGTGGGAAATAAGGTGTCATTACCATTGATTCAAACAAGTTTGCATATGTTTCATAATCTGTTTTGGACATCGTTCCATTTTCGTAATGCATTTTAGCGAAAATGCCTGTATCTTCATAAATTGAACGATCCTGGATAAATCCGCCGCCATACTCGAAAATTTTCTTTTGTTCCTTAAAACGTTCAGCCAGAAAATAAATTTGCAGATGAAAGCTCCAGCGTTCAAAGTCATCATAAAATTTTTCAAGGTATGGATTTTTATCAACCTTTTCAAAAGACGTTTTAAAGTCCAGGGCGTTGGCTAACGCTTTCGTCATTGTTGATTTTCCGACACCGACAGTACCAGCAACAGTGATAATGCTGTCATGCGGAATCTTGTATTTATCACGTAAATTCATTTTGGTTCCCCTTTATTGTTTGGATTCTGTTTTATGGTTGCACATTTGCTGTTCCACACGTTCTATAATTTTATCAAGATTTTTCTGATGCTTTACAAAATCCATTTTATCTCCATCAATTCGAATAACCGGTATGTCAGGATGAAGCACCTCAAATTTATTCATATAATCTTCATAATCCTGTATAAGCTGTGCCAAATAGGATGGTTTGATATTCTGTTCAATCTCTCTGCCGCGAAGGTGAATTCGCTTTAAAATCGTGTCAAGACTTGCGTGTAAGTAGATCAACATATTTGGAACCGGCATATCTTTTGTTAATATATGGTAAATTTGTTCATATTTGTCAAACTTGTCCGGCTGCAGTGTACGTTTAGCAAAAATCATGTTTTTAGATATATGATAATCGGCTATGACCGATTTGTTCTTGTTCAGATATTGTTGCTCGATGTCTTCCAGTTGTTTATAACGATTGCAAAGAAAAAACATTTCTGTTTGAAAGCTCCATTCCTCAATATCGTCGTAAAACTTTCCGAGAAATGGGTTTTCCTCAACAATTTCTTTTAATAGATGGAAATCAAAATGGACAGAAAGTTTTTTTGCAAGTGATGTCTTTCCGATTCCGATGGGTCCTTCGATTGCGATGAATGGGACCTCTGGCATAACCTTCCCTCCAATCAGCAGCTGATTTCTTTGACAGATGGTTTACATTTTAGCATATCTAAAAAGGTACTTCCATTTTAAATTAGAATCTGTCTTTTCATTTGGCTTGAAATTTTGTATAATGTTTATTGTGCCTTTTTCTACTTTCGGGACGCTTCTCTTTGCAATGGACTAGTCTCACCAAAACATGCCCCCGTAGCTCAGGGGATAGAGCAACGGCCTCCTAAGCCGTGTGCGCAGGTTCGATTCCTGCCGGGGGCGTGCCTCATAAATTTCAATTTGAATGATACAACATACATTCCACTCAAATAAATCAATTCGAAAATTTGACACGAAAGGAATATGCAGCATGAGTTTGACAAAGAAAATCCTGATTGCGCTTGTATTGGGTGTTATAACCGGTGTTGGTTTAAGTTTTGCACCATCAGATGTCTTTTCTGTTGCTGATCAATACGTGTTAAATCCGGTTGGTCAGCTGTTTTTGAATTTGATTATGATGCTGGTTGTTCCAATTGTATTTGTATCCATCGTACTGGGCGCAGCGGGTCTCAGTGATCCGGTAAAACTTGGTAAGATCGGTGTGCAGACAATAACGTTCTATCTCGTTACGACAGCCATTGCCCTATCGATTGGTATTGGCATGGCCTATTTGCTGGAGCCTGGTGCAGAGGGGCATTTTAATATTGGTGATCAAGAATACGAAGAACAAACACCTCCACCTGTTATGGAGACACTGATTAATATTATTCCGGAAAATCCGATAGAGGCTATGAGCAGTGGTGATATGCTGCAAATTATTGCATTTGCTATTTTTATTGGTATTGCCCTGGCTGTACTGGGTGATAAAACTAAGCGGATTTATCGTTTGTTTGAAGAAGCAAATGAAATACTGTTATTTTTGGTCAATCTAGTCATGAAAACTGCCCCATATGGTGCATTTGCCTTGATTGCATCGGCTCTTGGTGATGCGGGACTTGATGCACTGGGATCGATGGCTATGTACATGGTTGCCGTTATTTTAGCTCTTGTTCTTCATGGAGCCTTTACGTACAGTTTGGCAATCCGGGGGATTGGCAAAGGAAGTCCTTTGACATTCTATAAAGAATTTTTTCCAGCCATGTCGGTTGCATTCAGTACATCCAGTTCCAGTGCCACGCTTCCTGTTTCAATGAGAATGGCCCAGGAAAGGCTTGGTGTCAGAAAATCAGTCAGCAGTTTTGTTCAGCCGCTCGGTGCGACAATAAATATGGACGGAACAGGCATCATGCAGGCTGTGGCGACGGTGTTTATTTCGCAGGTGTACGCGATTGATTTAGGATTAGCCGATATTATGATGGTTATTCTTACTGCTACACTGGCAAGTATTGGGACAGCAGGTGTTCCGGGCGTCGGTCTGGTTATGCTGGCAATGGTGTTAAATCAGGTCGGACTTCCAACAGAAGGCATTGCACTGATTATTGGTGTCGACCGCTTATTGGATATGATGCGGACATCCTTGAATATTACAGGTGACGCAGCGTGCGCTTTTATTATTTCAGAAAGAGAAAAACGAAAGGAAACTACCGGTACAAGCTAATGATGAAACGTTACGAATCCCCTTGCAGGATATTAATGCAGGGGGATTTTTTTAATGCACTTTAAGTAAAATACTTTAAAATTGTCACAAAATGTTCTAAAATAATGGGTGTTCCCGGAATGTTTATAAAATTGATATAATTGTACAATTACTGCAATTAGACGTACTCTGTCCAAGCACTTTGCAACCGGTTACAACAACTTTAAGATGAGGTGATAGGAATGGATATGCAGCACATACCTGCACAAGACGGTAAGTACAACCTGCAAAACTATGAAAACATGCGTGAGACGTTTTCATGGGATGATGTCAAACAACACTTCAGCTGGAATGAGACGGGTAAAGTCAACATAGCGTATGAGGCTGTAGACCGCCATGCAGAAGATCCCAGTAAAAAAGATAAAGCTGCGTTATTATATTCGTCACCCGATCGTGAGGAAAAAGTAACGTTTAGTGAATTAAGCAAGCGGAGCAATCAATTTGCAAACGTGTTGAAAAAATATGGGGTTGAAAAAGGCGATCGTATATTTCTTTTCCTTCCGAGAAGCCCGGAATTTTATGTCACGTTTTTCGGTATTTTAAAAACCGGTGCCATTGCCGGGCCGTTATTTGAAGCGTTTATGGAGCAGGCAGTTCGTGATCGTTTGCATGACAGTGAAGCAAGCATGCTGATTACAACGCCGGATTTACTTGAACGGATTCCGCAAGACGACTTACCTGCTCTTAAAAAAATCATTCTTGTGGGTGAAAATAGTGAAACGTCCGATAAATACCTCGATTATCATCAGGAAATGGCGGATGCATCAATCGATTTTGATATTGAGTGGGTTGATCTTGAGGATGGTATGCTTATTCACTATACATCCGGATCCACTGGTAAGCCAAAAGGTGTCTATCACGTTCACAATGCGATGATCCAACATTATGCCACTGCTGAGTGGGTACTGGATTTACGTGAAGATGATGTTTACTGGTGCACGGCTGACCCGGGCTGGGTAACCGGAACAAGTTACGGCATTTTTGCCCCATGGCTTCACGGTGTCACAAATGTCGTCCGCGGCGGTCGTTTCAGCCCTGACGACTGGTATGGCACGATTGATAAATATAATGTGACAGTTTGGTATACGGCACCAACTGCACTCCGGAAGCTGGTCAGTGCCGGTGAAGATGCTGTGAAAAAACATGATCTTTCATCATTGCGGCATATCATGAGTGTTGGGGAGCCACTGAATCCGGAAGTCATTACGTGGGGCTTGCAGACCTTCAATCTGAGAATTCACGATACATGGTGGATGACGGAAACAGGTGCACAGCTGATCGCTAACCTGCCATCACAGGAAATTCGCCCAGGCTCAATGGGCAAACCGATTCCGGGCATCGAAGCATCAATTGTTGACAACGAAGGAAATGAAGTCCCGCCAAATCAAATGGGTAACCTGGCAATCAAAGCACCATGGCCGGCAATGATGCGTCAGATCTGGAAGCGACCGGAAAAATATGAGAGTTATTTTATCAATGGCTGGTATGTATCCGGCGATAGTGCCTATAAAGATGAGGACGGCTATTTTTGGTTTCAGGGCAGGCTGGATGATGTCATTAATACATCCGGTGAGCGTGTCGGACCATTTGAAGTTGAAAGCAAGCTGATTGAGCATCCTGCTGTTGCCGAAGCCGGTGTCATTGGTAAACCGGATCCTGCGCGCGGAGAAATTGTTAAAGCATTTATCACACTGAATAATGGTTATAAAGATTCAAGTGAACTGCTTGAAGATGTACGCCAATTTGTTAAAACCGGCTTAAGTGCCCATGCTGCACCGCGTGAACTGGAAATTAAAGATTCGATTCCAAAAACGCGCAGTGGTAAAATTATGCGCCGTCTGCTGAAGTCCTGGGAGTTAGGATTGCCAACGGGCGATACGTCAACATTGGAGGAGTAAAATGAGGAGGCTGTCACAATTACGTGACAGTCTCATTTAAGGCAATCATTTTTTAAGTAAGTTACTTGTGGAAAGCGCCTTAATGGTACTAAAATGATAATGAAACAAGTTTTGCCTTTATTAGTAAAATGTTTATATACCAACATCTAAAGGAGTGAATTCAAATGGCTAAAATAGCAACTGTTATGACAGACATGTTTGAGGATGTTGAATATACAGATCCGGCTAAGGCTTTCAAGGATGCCGGACATGAAGTGGTAACAATTGGTCCGGAAAAAGGTAAAGACGTGACAGGTAAAAATAAAGAAGTGACGATCACGGTTGATGAATCAATTGCTGATGTAAAGCCGGAAGCATTTGATGCATTGTTTATTCCCGGTGGTTTTTCACCGGACATGCTGCGTGCAGATGAACGGTTCGTCAAGTTCGCCAAACAATTCATGGACGACAAAAAACCAGTATTCTCGATCTGTCATGGTGCGCAATTGCTGATTACGGCAAAAGCACTGGAAGGACGTAAGGCAACTGGCTTCAAATCCATCCACGTGGATATGGAATATGCAGGAGCGGATGTACTGGATCAGGAAGTCGTCGTGTGCAGCAATCAGCTGGTGACAAGCCGCCAGCCGGATGACATTCCTGCGTTTAACAGGGAAGCATTGAATCTTTTAAGCGGCTGACAAAAATCCCCCGATCGCTTGAACAGCGGTTAAGGGGGATTTTTTCAATCCAATTTCCGGATTGTAAAGTTATCCTGCAGGAGCAGCCAGTTTTGTGGAAATGCCAAACCTAATTTCCAGTAGCTTATTCCCAGCAAATTCAATTCTTTGATCATATCAAATTTCGCCTGAATCGATCGTGCATCCTCAAACCATACTTCATGATTGTTCCCCTGTGTATCTGTATACGTGTAGAAGGGTGCCTGTGCTTCGGTATCATATTGAATGGCCACATTTTGTTCGCGTGCTCGTGTAATCGCTTCCTGGGGACTGATGGCTTCAGCAGGTTCGCCGCCCTCTACAAATGGCAGCGTCCAGTCATAGCCGTATAAATTTTGTCCAAGTAAAATTTTATTTGCCGGCATAACACTCAATGCGAAATTAACGACTTTCCGTACTTCATCGATCGGTGATACAGCTAGTGGTGGTCCATAACTATAGCCCCATTCGTACGTCATGAGCACTACAAAGTCAGCAATTTCACCATGTGCTGCATAATCATGCGCTTCATACCAAGCACCGGTCTGTTCTGTGCTTGTTTTCGGCGCCAGTGCAGTGGACATTAATAAATTCTCTTCTGATAAGCGCTGTTTTGCTTTTCGCAAAAAATTATTGTAAGCTTCACGGTCTTCGGGCGGCAGAAATTCAAAGTCAAAATGGACATCACTGAACCCGACTTCATTCGCCACATTGATGATATTGTCCAGTAATGTATTCTGTACAGCTTGAACAGTCACGATAATATGTCCAAGTTCCTGGCTGAACTCTCCTTCCTCAAGGTTGGTAACCACAAGCATCAGTGAGGTATTTTGACTGGCGGCAATTTGTGCAAAGTTATTCAGCGGCGGAGCTGTCAGCGTGCCATCACGGTTGATCTGATAGCTGAAAGGTGCCAGGTAGGTCAGGTATGGCGTTGTTTTGGTGGCGGCGTTGATTAGCGTTTGGGAAACTTCTTCCCCCGTAGGCTCGATATAGGCATTTGCAGTGATTTCCGGTTTTGGTTGCTCGGGAATATATAATCGTGTCCCCACAGATAGTGTACTTCCAACCGGAATATTGTTACTTTGCGCAAGCTGTTCAGCAGAAAGACCAAATTGCTGGCCAATCGAATATAAGCTGTCTCCCTCTTGGACAAAATAAAATTGCCCAATAATAGGAATGACCAGTGTCTGGCCTGGCACAAGGTTATTTGGAGCGTCGAGTTCGTTTGCATCTATCAAATCCGCTGGCACAGTTCCGTATGTATTAGCAATGTTATAAAGCGTATCGCCTTGCTGTACCACATGAATCTGCAAAAAATCCCCTCCCTTAAATTCATTTCCTCTTATACAATATGAATTAAGCGGAGAGGATATAACTTAAATTGGATCAATGACAGCATCCATAACGGAACGCATGAGATAGAGCGCGTATTCGTTGCCGTCTTTTTCTTCGGATGCCATACAATTTTCCGGAATATGCATCGTATATTTATACATATAAGCATCCTTTGCCGTAAACAAAATGCAAATGTCGCCGGCGATTCCGGCCATGATCAGATGTGTTCTGCCAAGGTCGTTTAACAGGGCATGCAATGGCGTCTGGAAAAAGGCTGAATGCTGTGGTTTAATCAGGAAATAATCCGAATCATCCGGTTTTATTTCATGAATGATATGCCTGTTTCGGCTGTTTTGACAGTGGTTGAGAATTTTCCGGAAGTCTGAGTGCCAAGTGCCGTAATGATCATTGATGTAAATGATGGGAATGTCATTTTCTTTTCCGAACTGCCTCAACCTTTTTAAATCAGGTAAAATAGTTTCTGTATATTTCAGCAGTTTGCCACTGCCGTCAAAGTTAAAATCATTTATAATATCAATAAATAGAATGGCACTGTTATCAATAGACGTATCCATAAAGCGACTCCTTTCTTCTTTCAGTTTTTCCTTTATAATTGATTTCAAACGTTACGAGGTGTTGAAATGGAAAAAGATGCTGTATATATGCGGGAAGCCATCAAACAGGCTGGAAAGGCAAAAGAAGTGCATGAGGTACCGATTGGAGCGGTGATTGTTTATCGGGATGAGATCATCGCAACAGGTTATAATGTCCGTGAAATATCGCAGAAAACATTATCACATGCGGAACTTTTTGCCATTGAGGAGGCAAACCGAAAAATTGGGAGCTGGCGGCTCGAGGACTGTACCTTGTATGTTACGCTTGAACCGTGTCCAATGTGCGCTGGGGCGCTTGTCCAGTCACGCATTAAACGGGTTGTGTTTGGGGCACCGGATCCGAAAGCAGGTTGCGCAAGTACGCTGATGAATCTGCTGCAGTACGAGCGGTTTAATCATCAGGCTGACGTGACGGGCGGTGTATTGGAAGCTGAGTGCAGTGCTATGCTGACGGCGTTTTTCCGGGAGCTTCGGCAAAAGAAATCATAATTTAAGAAAGATTACTAACCCCCGGTTATCAGTGAAATACGTCTATCAACAAGTTTTCTAATTGTATCCTTCTTACCGGCGGGACAGAAAATTGACTGTAAAATGTATCCACTTCCTGATTATGATTGCATTTTACATGAAATATAAGTATAATAATGATTGCCGTGCTAAGCGGGGAGGTAGCGGTGCCCTGTACTCGCAATCCGCTATAGCGAGGTCGAATTCCCATTTGAGGCTGGATGTCTTTAAGGCCTGCCTCAAGGGAGTGGTGTTGACGCCCAGGTCCTGCGCAACAGGAACCCATGAACCCTGTCAGATCCGGAAGGAAGCAGCAGTAAGTGGTCATTCTTGTGTGCCGCGGGGAAGCCTGAGCCGAGCCATGAACTTGGGTAACGCTTAGGGACATCCGGTCAACAATGGGTGCACGGTATACATAATAAAGAAAGACTGTACCAATGTCATCGTGACAGTGGTGCAGTTTTTTTCATATCTATGGAAAATTTATTAACATAGAGCTGTTTATCTTCATTTTTTAGAATCATTAGCAATTTTAAGCAAATTCATCAGTAATTTTACACATTCTATCAGCAACTTTTGGGTGTTCATCAGAATTTGCGTCTTACCTGTCTATATCCTAAGACTAAATTTTAACTAATCATCCGTCAGGGTTCACATTCACCTATAAAATCGAGTATAATTTAGATAGAAATAAAAAAGGGGAAACGTTCATTATGAGCTATCAGGCACTATACCGCGTATGGCGGCCAAAAACCTTCCAGGATGTTGTCGGACAGACCCACATTACGAAAACACTGCAGAATGCGATTGTTCAAGAAAAATTTTCGCATGCCTATATATTCTCCGGGCCACGGGGAACCGGAAAAACGAGTGCCGCGAAGATTTTTGCGAAAACGATCAATTGTGAACATGCCCCTGTCAAAGAACCGTGTAATGAATGTGCATCCTGCCGCGGTATTCAGGATGGTTCGATTAACGATATTATCGAAATGGATGCGGCATCAAATACAAGTGTTGAAGATGTCCGCGAGATACGAGATAAAGTCAAGTATGCCGCCAGCTCAGTTCCATATAAAGTGTACATTATCGACGAAGTGCACATGATTTCCACAAGTGCGTTCAACGCCTTACTGAAAACGCTCGAGGAACCGCCGAAACACGTTGTCTTCATCTTGGCGACGACTGAACCGCATAAAATTCCGCTGACGGTAGCTTCGAGGTGTCAGCGTTTTGACTTCAAACCAATCTCGAACAAGTCCATTGTTGAGCGGATGCGAACAGTTATTGAAGCTGAACAAATAACTGTTTCGGATGAAGCATTGGAAACTGTTGCACTTGCCGCAGAGGGCGGTATGCGGGATGCGCTCAGTATTCTTGATCAGGCGATTTCATATAGTGATGAAGAGGTACAACTGGAAGATGTACTTGCTGTCACGGGTGGTGTGGCACAGGGGATATTGACAGACGTTGTCAAAGCCATGCATGATCAGGACGTACAGAAAGCTCTATCACTGCTTGATGATTTGATTCAGAACGGAAAAGATCCGGCACGTTTTGTGTATGACCTGATTTATTTTTTGCGCGATCTGCTGCTGTACAAAAGTGCGCCAAGCCTTGAGGATATATTGGAACGTGCCATGGTTGATGAATCATTCAGAGAGCTCGCCGGAAATGTTTCAGAAGACTGGACCCAGGAGACAATCACCCACCTGAACCAGTGCCAACAGGAAATCAAATGGTCAACCAGCCCGAAAGTGTTTATCGAGATTGCCATTTTGACGATAACCAATCGAGGCAACCGACAGGACGCACCGGCGAATGTCGCTGATGCTGATACGGTTTCAAAGCTTATGGGAAGAATTGAGCATCTGGAAAAAGAATTGACTGCTTTGAAGGAATCACCGGCAGCTGCAAAGCAGCCAGCACCGGCAAAAGAACCGAGACGATCGAACCCGAGATCGGCGAAAAACCGTTACAATGTGCCGTATGAGAAAATCCGCCGTGTGCTGGATGCAGCGGAAAGATCAATCCTTAAAGAAGTCCAGTCACAATGGGCGTCATTTTTAAGTCAACTGAAATCGACAAGCGCCCCGGCACATGCTACAATACAGGACAGCAAGCCTGCTGCCGCGTCAAGTGATTCCCTGGTCGTCCAATTTAAATACGAAATTCATTGTTCACTGTTTTTGGATAACCGGGAAACTGTGGAGTCGGTGCTGGCAAGAGTGACGGGCAAGAAGTGGACGATTATACCAATACCTGCGAATAATTGGCAGGAGCTGCGCAATGAATATCTGAGCAGACAAGAGCAATCAGCAGCCAAAGAAGAACAGCAGACGGACCCTCTTGTGGAAGAAGCCCGTAAGCTGGTAGGGGATGAGCTGCTTGAAATTCACGATGAATAGATCATTTTTCTAGGAGGCGTTTTTTTATGAAAGGCAATATGAACAATATGATGAAGCAAATGCAAAAGATGCAGAAGAAAATGATGAAGGCGCAGGAAGAGTTGCATGAAATGACATTTGAAGCATCAGCCGGGGGTGGCATGGTTAAAGTGACGGCCAATGGTAAAAAAGAAATAACAGATGTTGAGATTTCTGAAGAAGTGGTCGATCCCGACGATATTGATATGCTTCAGGACCTGATTTTAACAGCTACAAACGATGTCATTCAGCAAATCGAAGACAAAACCAACGAAACGATGGGACAATTCACAAAAGGAATGAATCTGCCCGGCGGAATGTTCTAACGTCAGAAAAGAAATAGGATAGTTGACCTTATAAGAAAAACTTCGGCATTCGAATGCCGAGTTTTTCTAATGGGAGGCATATGCATGTATTATCCGGAACCGATTTCCAAACTGATTGACAGTTTCACAAAATTGCCAGGGATCGGCCCTAAAACCGCTGTCCGTCTGGCATTTTTTGTGTTAAACATGAAAGATGATGATGTGGTGGAGTTTGCCAAATCATTGGTGAATGCTAAACGTGAATTAACACACTGCTCAACTTGCGGTCATATCACAGACCAGGATCCATGTGCGATATGTCAGGATACGTCAAGAGATGGCTCGATTATCTGTGTTGTGCAGGATCCGAAAGATGTGATTGCCATGGAAAAAATGAAAGAATATAACGGAAAATATCATGTGCTGCACGGTGCCATTTCACCGATGGATGGTATTGGTCCTGAAGATATCAATGTGCCGGATCTGATCAATCGGCTAAAAGATGAAGCGGTCGAGGAGCTGATTCTGGCTACGAACCCGAATATTGAAGGGGAAGCGACAGCGATGTATATTTCCCGTCTTGTTAAGCCATCAGGCATTAAAACGAGTCGGATTGCCCACGGATTGCCGGTTGGCGGTGACCTTGAATACGCAGATGAAGTGACGCTGTCTAAAGCACTGGAAGGCAGACGAGATTTATAAAGACAGGTGAGGCGTATGGGAAGAAAAAGACGGAAACGAGAAGTGGACGAGCAATTATTGGATTCATTGTTTTTATTGGAACATGAATGGAAGGTCATGCAATCGATTGTGAAAAAAAGTATCGAACCGACTGAAGAAGGGTTTTATAAAGAGGGTATCGCACAAGCTAAATATTTATATCTATTACGGGAAGCCAGACACCGGAAAATCAGTGCTATCCGCTACAATCAATAGATTTCAGTTCTTTTTCCTTATATCCTTTCATATATAAATAGAAAGGGACAAGGAAAAGGAGTGATTCGGCATGAGCTCGACATTGGTCATTTCGATCATGGTGGTATTAATCGTTATTCTATTATTTGTAGGTGCTCCTGTTAAACCAATACGTTTCATCGCGAACAGTACTGTGAAACTGGGAATCGGCATATTGTTCCTGTTCTTCTTTAACGTATTCGGTGGAACAATAGGCCTGCATATCCCTATAAATCTATTTACAGTGATCGTCTCGGGATTTTTGGGTTTGTTTGGCCTGACTTCGCTTGCCGCCATTCACCTATTTATCCTGCCGTAAAAAATTGTTCTGGCCTGCCTTCGTTCAATTTGTAAAGAGATAAGCTCTCCTCGCATATACTTTCATTGCAGCGTCAGTAAAGTTAAAATCCAGGGTATCACTATAAAACTTGGTGAAAGCCAGGTTTTTCTAAAAAAGTTTCAATGATTCGTATAAAATTCGTTAGATTAGGAGATACTAAGCTAACGGAGGTGGGGACATGGAACGAAAAAAAGAAATGGAACGGTGCGGTATTTGCGAAGAAGAAAAGGAATGGGGCATTCATTTATATAAACTATTCATTTGCTGTGAATGTGAAAAAAACATGATTCATACCGAACCACGCGAAGAAAAATATCGCTATTATCTGCAAAAATTAAAAAATATGAATCAACCAACACTATATTCCTAATCACTCAATAGGTCTCCTGCAAAATCTTTGCAGGAGCCTTTTTTACTGGATTATGATAAATTGAAACTTCATTCAACAAGGCGCTCTGTCCCTGTTGAATGTTAGTTGAACCGAATCGGGCATTTAAGGTCAGTTTTCCCCCGTTTTTTGGGGGATTACTGACCATTATATGCGGGGTAAAGTGAAACTTCATTCAACAAGGCGCTTTTTCCGCTGAAGAAGAGGAACAAAGGTTAAGAAGCAACGTCCTCGAAAAAGGAAAGCACTTTTTCTTCGTGCGATGCATCGCTGCCGCAGCTTTCCTTGTCCTGTTGCAACGCCTTTGTGACCTGCATTGTAAAGGCCCGAAGAGAATCGGACATTTACGGACAGTCAGCCGCCGTTTTCCGGCTGGTTACTGACCATTACATATGGGATGAAAGATAGACATGCAAAAAAGGACGGATGGATGATGAACAGTAATCAGAAAAAAACACCTTTATATGATGCTCTGAAACAGTTTGCTGACAGCAGCCCGGTTTCATTTCATGTTCCCGGCCATGAAAACGGCCGTATTTTCCCGGACCAGGCACGGGAACATTTTGGGTCTTTATTGCCGCTGGATCTGACGGAGCTGTCAGGACTGGATGATTTGCATGCGCCAAATGGTATGATCAATAAAGCACAGGAGCTGGCTGCGGATTTTTTCGGGGCGAACCATACGCATTTTCTGGTTGGCGGCAGTACAGCAGGGAATCTGGCCATGATTTTATCAACAGTTTCCGCAGGTGATAAAATCATTGTGCAGCGCAATAGCCATAAGTCAATTTTCAATGGACTGGAATTGACTGGTGCAAGACCAATTTTTCTTTCGCCGGTGTTTGATGATTCTGTTAATCGTTATACGGCACCGGATATCGAAACAATGAGGAAGGCACTTAAGCAGCACCCCGAGGCCAAAGCGGTTATGTTGACCTATCCGGATTATTTCGGCAAAACATTTGAAATGAGAGAAATCATTAAGCTTTTCCATGAATATGATATACCAGTGCTGGTTGATGAAGCCCATGGGGTCCACTTTCCATCAAGCAGTGCGTTCCCGGATTCTGCACTGGCACTTGGGGCGGATGCAGTAGTTCAGTCAGCGCATAAAATGGCACCGGCGATGACGATGGGGGCTTATTTGCATACACGGACAGGACGGATTTCTGACAGCCGTATTCATCATTATCTGCAAATGCTTCAATCGAGCAGTCCGTCGTATCCTATTATGGCTTCACTGGATTTGGCGCGTTCTTTTTTAGCAAATTTAACAGCGCACAATCTGGCATTAATATTGGAAAGTGCCCATCAGGTCAGTAACATGCTTGATTCAAGCGATTATTGGGACGTCCTATGGGCAGATGATCCGCTGAAAATCACACTGCAGGTGAAACATGGAATGACCGGGAAGAAAATAGCCGATTTATTTGAAGCGCAAGGCATTTACCCGGAACTATCGACCCACACCCAAGTTCTGTTTATTCATGGGCTTGCGCCTTTTGATAAGTTTAATCATCTGAAAAATGCGGTCGGACATATCGGTACTCAATTAAAAAATACACCGAATCATGATATAATAAATACAAACAATCTTTTTACAGAACGTCTGATGGAGCTTGACTTGGATTATACAACAATGCACAAGCTTAGTGTAACGCAAGTTCCGTTTCAGCAATCGGCTGGATATATCGCGGCAGAGGCTGTCACGCCATATCCGCCCGGAATACCTCTTATCCTGAAGGGTGAACGAATTACCCGTCACCATATTCGGATATTGGAAGCTTTCCATCAGCAAGGTGTTCATTTTCAGCATTTGGATATAAACAACGAAATAAATGTTTTTCAAATAAGAAGATGTTCAAAATAAAGGAGCAACAGCACGTGGACGGTTATTTTATTACATTTGAGGGTGGCGAAGGATCCGGTAAGTCATCTATTCTAAAATCAGCTAAAACAAAACTTGCGGATCTAGGGCTTGATGTCCTGGCAACTCGGGAACCAGGCGGCATTGAAATCGCCGAAAAAATCCGTGACATCATTCTTGACCCGGACCATACCGCAATGGATGCACGGACAGAGGCTTTATTGTTGGCAGCAGCCCGCAGACAGCATTTAACGGAAAAGGTTCTGCCTGCCCTTGAGGATGGAAAAATTGTGCTCTGTGACCGGTTTGTCGACAGCAGCCTTGCCTATCAGGGATTTGCCAGAGGACTTGGTATTGATGAAGTGTTTTCGGTTAATCAGTTCGCCATTCAGGATTTGATGCCGGATATGACCCTGTTTTTCGATATTGCACCGAAAAAGGGACTGGCCCGCATTGCGGCGAATGAGAATCGGGAAAGAAACCGTCTTGATTTCGAAAATATCCGGTTTCATGAAAAAGTTTATGAAGCGTATCAAGTACTTGTGTCAAAATTTCCTGATCGTATTCAGGTTATCAATGCGGATCAGCCATTTGCACAAGTTGAGTCTGAAGCAGTTTCATATATTGATGCCTATTTAAAAAATAAGTAAAGGAGGGTGGAGGCGTGAAATTACTCATTGCAGTTGTTCAGGACAAAGATACCAACCGTCTGCTTGATGCATTAGGTGAGGAAAATTTTAAAATCACCAAACTGGCGACGACCGGCGGCTTTTTAAAAGAGGGCAATACCACGCTAATGATTGGCTGTGAAGATCAATATGTCGATCAGGCACTGAATGTCATCAGGGATAATTGTTCCAAACGCGAACAGATGGTAGCACCGATTTCACCAATGGGTGGCAATGCTGATTCGTATATTCCAAAACCGGTCAAAGTCGAAGTCGGCGGTGCAACTGTATTTATCCTCCCAATCGAACAATTTATGCAGTTTTAGAACAAAAGAAGAAGACTAAGGGGGCTGAACTGATGAAAGTCAATCCGGAATTGCAATCAAAAATGGATACAGCAAGAAAAGCACAGCTATCACCTGCAGAAAGCCGTCAATCATTTAATGGAATGGTTCAGTCCCAAACTCATGAGCTGAAACAGCAGGAAATTCAGCAGCTGATGAAGAATATTACGGTACAGGGTGATAGGCTTGCCCGCTTTCGTTCTTTTCGCGACTTGGCTAAGTTTAAACGAATGGTTAAACGGTTTTTGCAGGAAACCGTATATGATGGACTGGCGTTACAGACATCACACCATTTCAGCATGGAGGGCCGTAATCAAAAGCTGGCAATTGTCAAAGAAGTGGATGAAAGACTGGTTGAATTAACGGAAGAAATCATGAATCAGGAACGAAAAACGGTGGACTTGCTTGGCCTTATCGGGGAAATAAAGGGTCTATTGGTTAATCTATATACGTAAGTAAAAAGAGGGAAAGAAATGACAACGTGGTCTGAAATAGCCAAAATCCAGCCGCTGGCAAGCAAAATCATCACTAACAGCATTAAAAGGGACCGCGTTTCTCATGCCTATTTACTCCAGGGGGAACGCGGAACAGGAAAAGAGGCCATTGCACTACTGCTGGCAAAAACGCTATTTTGCAGTAATCGTTCTGGTGTCGAACCTTGCCGGGAATGTAATGAATGCAAACGAATTGAGTCAGGCAACCATCCTGACGTACATTGGATTGAACCTGACGGACAGTCAATTCGCAAAGAACAGATTGAACATTTGCAAAAAGAATTCACTTATTCGGGTCTGGAATCCGATCAAAAGGTCTATGTTGTAAAGGGTGCTGATACGCTGACACCAAATGCGTCCAACCGTATTTTGAAGTTTTTGGAAGAGCCATCCAAAAAGACAACTGCCATACTCATGACCGAAAACAGTTCATCGATCATTCCGACAATTCATTCACGCTGTCAGGTGATTGATTTGAAACCGCTCAACCCGCAAACTGTTCAACGGCAATTAATTGATTATGGCTTTCCTCGAAGGACGGCTGTCTTACTCAGTACCCTAACCAATAACCTGGATGAAGCGATATCGCTTGGTGAAGATGAGTGGTTTGCGCAGGCACGAAAATTAATGATACAATTAATAGAAACGATTTCAACAAACC
The DNA here is from genome assembly GCF_035301925.1 of Lentibacillus sp. GTDB lineage: Bacteria > Bacillota > Bacilli > Bacillales > Amphibacillaceae > Lentibacillus. The sequence goes on from NZ_DATGTI010000088.1 coordinate 59,723, forward strand.
CGAATGATGCTTTTTTGTTTATCCACCAGCAGTGGATGCCGCATTTTAGGGAACGCTCGCAGCAGGAACAAGGATTGGATTTGCTGCTGCTGGCATTTAAGGATATACTCTATTGTCATATTGGCAAAGAAGATAATACGGTCGTGTTTGCGAAGGATGACGGGAAAATTGAAAATCTGGTGATGTTCTTTTCACAGGAAAAATTGCTTGATATATTGAATAAACTGCTTGATGCGAAACGGAAACTCAGGCAAAACGTCAACCCGACACTTGTGATGGAGCAGCTCACCATTCAAATACAGGGGTGATTGAGTGATTGACGTAATCGGCGTCCGTTTTAAAAAGGCGGGTAAAATATATTATTTTGATCCGGGAAACAATGATATAGAAGTTGATCAATATGTTGTTGTTGAAACGGTTCGCGGTATTGAGTTCGGAAAAGTTGTCATTACGAATAAGCAGGTTGATGAAGAGGATGTTGTGCTTCCGCTTAAAAAAGTTATTCGTTTGGCGGATGAAAAGGACAAATTAACAGTTGTTGAAAACAAGGAGCTTGCTGACAAGGCGCTGGCATCATGCACCAAAAAAATTAAGGAACACCAACTGGATATGAATCTGGTAGATGTTGAATATACATTTGACCGCAATAAAATTATTTTTTATTTTACAGCAGACGGCCGGGTGGATTTCCGGAACCTGGTGAAAGATCTGGCAGCAGCATTCAAAACACGAATTGAACTCAGACAGATCGGTGTGCGCGATGAAGCAAAGATGCTGGGCGGGATTGGCCCATGTGGCAGAATGCTCTGCTGCTCAACATTTCTTGGGGATTTTGAACCGGTATCCATCAAAATGGCTAAAGATCAGAACCTGTCATTAAACCCTGCAAAAATCTCCGGGTTGTGCGGCCGGCTCATGTGCTGCCTGAAGTATGAGAATGATGACTATGAAGCGGCAAAACGTGAATTGCCTGATATCGGCGAACATGTTAAAACGCCATATGGTGAGGGCAAAGTAGTCGGTTTGAATATTCTGGAACGTGTTATTCATATCGAATTACCTGAAGATGAACGTGTGATCGAATACACGTTAGATGAAATGATCGATGAGGGCATTATTACAGCGCAAGCCACAGAATAGTGGGGTGATAAGCGTGTCAAAACGGCAGATTTTCGATCAGGTATCCGATATGGAAACACAAATTGGTGAATTATATGAACAGCTGGGTGATTTAAAAGGAAAATTAAGTGACCTGCTGGAGGAAAAACATCGTCTGGAGATGGAAAATTACCATTTGCGTAGCCGTCTCGAGCAAGCTGATGATGATTTTAAGGAAAATAAAATGGTGAATGACACCAGCAATATACCCGGAGAGGGTTACGATAACCTGGCAAGGCTTTATGAAGAAGGATTCCATATTTGCAATGTGCATTTTGGCACGCCACGGCGAGAAGAGGATTGCTTATTTTGTCTTCAGTTTCTCAGCAAAACCAAATAGTGTATTATAGAGCTGTCTCTATCCGGTAGAGGCAGTTTTTATATCGCTTAAAGAACGGAAGTGTTGAATGGTACAGCTATTTGATGGTGAACGACTTGATTACTTATTGGCAGAGGACAATATGCATATTATTCAGAGTCATGAGGTGTTTTCCTTTTCCCTAGATGCTGTATTGTTGGCTCATTTTGCTTATGTGCCGATCAAAAAGGGGCATATTCTTGATTTATGCACCGGAAATGGTGTGATACCATTATTGTTATCACGGCGGACATATGCTTCAATTACCGGCGTTGAAATACAGGAGCGGCTTGTTGACATGGCAAAACGGAGTGTCGAGCTGAATGGGCTTAATGACCGGTTAACCATGATTCACGGTGATTTAAAAGATATGAAGACTGTTTTGGGGCACAGTGCATTCGATGTGGTGACGTGCAATCCACCATACTTTCCGACACCTGCTAAAACGGAGCATAATCGGAATGACTACTTAACGATAGCACGGCATGAAGTTCACAGCACGCTGGAAGATGTCGTTAAAGCCAGCAAACTGCATGTACGGCCAGGCGGGAAGGTTGCAATGGTACACCGCCCCGGCAGACTGGTGGATATTATCACGTTATTCCGGCAATATAAAATTGAACCGAAACGGCTTCAGTTTGTCTATCCTAAACGCGGAAGGGATGCCAATATGCTTTTGATTGAAGGGATCCGGGATGGCAGTGCTGATTTGACGATTTTACCGCCTTTATACATCTACAATGATGATAATACGTATACAACGGAAGCAGAGGGAATCATTTATGGAAAACAATGAACATATCGTTTATATTCTGAAATGTGCCGACAACACACTTTATACCGGCTACACAAACGATTTGGAGCATCGCCTCAGGATGCACGAGGAAGGAAAGGGTGCTAAGTATACGCGCGGCCGCGGCCCGTTTCAGGTCGTTTTTGTGGAAAAGTTTCCGACAAAAAAGGAAGCCATGCAGCGGGAACATCAGATCAAACAGCTTACCCGAAAAGGAAAAGCCCAGTTAATCCGGGATAAGCTGAAAGAAGTGATGACCTATGAAAATTCAAAAGAGTTTTAGCGGACAGGAACAGCATACGGTTTATGTTGTGCCGACCCCGATCGGGAATCTGGAGGATATCACTTTCCGGGCATTAAAGACATTGAAGGACGTTTCTGTGATTGCTGCGGAAGATACCAGAAATACGAAGAAGCTGCTTCATTACTTTGACATCAAAACACCACTTGTCAGTTACCACGAGCACAATAAAGAAAGCCGGGGGAAACAGCTGATGAACCGCCTGGACAATGGTGAATCAATCGCGGTTGTCAGTGATGCGGGTATGCCCGGCATATCAGATCCGGGTTTCGAATTGGTACAGCAAGCGATTGAAACGGATTATCCGGTCGTTGTTTTACCTGGCGCAAATGCCGCATTATGTGCACTCGTCGGGTCAGGACTGTCGGCAGATGAATTTTTATTCTATGGGTTCTTGCCCCGTAAGAAGAAAGAAAAAGAAGCTGAACTGGAGCGGTTAAAGCGGTTAAATGGGACACTGCTTCTGTATGAATCGCCTTATCGAATAAAAGATACGCTAAAAATGGTGCATGCACATTTGGGCAACCGGCAGATCTCAATCGCCCGTGAACTGACGAAGAAATATGAAGAATATATTCGCGGTCATGTCGCTGAGCTTATTGACTGGGCTGACAAAACGGAACTGAAAGGTGAATTTTGTCTAGTCATTGAAGGGACTTCCAATGAATCAGCACCGAAAAATAAGCTATGGTGGAGCAGCTTTTCAATCGTTGAACATGTCACGCATTATATGCGTCAAGCGGACCTTTCCAGTAAAGAAGCAATCAAACTTGTTGCAGCGGACCGCCAGATGTCCAAACGTGATGTTTATCAGGCATACCATATTGACCAGAAGGAGTAAGCCCTCTACAACTATATCAAAGATTTTGATGGAGCTTCCAAAGTTTTTGAAGGGGACTTCTCGGCAAATCTGTTAAATTAACGATTAAGAATAACAGTACCAAAAAAACGGCTGACGTTGGAAAACCAATGCGTCAGCCGTTTTTCGAACATACAGTCGCTGTCATACAAGATTTAGTTATTTGTCTAATTGTGATTGGATTTCTTCAACAAGTTGTTCTGCACCTTCAGGGCTGAGAACGATTTTACCGTTTGCCAGTGAGAAATTATCATCGGATGTTTCCCCAGTAATCTGACACGTCATATTCGGCGTGTATTTTTTTAATACGACTTTGTCATCATCGATATAAATTTCCAGGGCATCTTTCTCGTTAATGTCAAGTGTACGGCGCAATTCGATCGGAAGGACGACACGGCCGAGTTCATCAACCTTCCGAACAATTCCGGTAGATTTCATGTTTTCCATTTCTCCCCTCTAATAGCTTTTTTATGCCATTCTAAAATTTTTCGGCATGTTTCGACACTTGCTTATGGAATATAGTACCAGCCATTATGACCGGTGTCAATAAATATATCACACATGATTAACATAAATATGAAAATTCACGCAACTAAACAATTCGTTTATTTTTTGTTAAAATGACGGTTATCAAGAAAAGCGCTGATAGTCTGTGAATGATTGGCAAACGGTTAAAAAATAGCTACAATAGAAATAATGATGAAGGAGGAAAGCCCATGCCAAACACAACGAAAACATTCTATATAACAACCCCAATCTATTACCCAAGCGGCAATCTGCACATCGGACATGCCTATTCAACGGTTGCCGGTGATGCCATGGCACGCTATAAAC
>NZ_DATGTI010000089.1:0-45349 GCF_035301925.1 Lentibacillus sp.
TTTGCTGGTATGAGAGGTGTTTCACTACTACAGTTAGCATCGAATATTTTAAATAAATGAAAAATATGAAACCTCAGAATTCACTAAAACGTATGGACTATTAACCTACCGTTTCACCCGAATAAGAAGCGCGTTTGGTCATAGAGAAGCCCTCTCTGACGTTTCGGCCGAATAAGAAGCACGTTTGGTCAGAGAGAAGTCCTCTCTCTGACGTTACGGCCGATTTTGAGATGCGTTCGGGCGTATAGAGTCTTCCTATAAAACGCTAATATTAACTTTAAAAGCTGTTTAGTCCAATAGAAACAAAATAAAAAGGACCGGATTATTAACCAAGCCTGTTGCTGCCATATTAACTTGATTAGCGGTGACGGCGTTTTTGGAAGTTCCCTTTGGGTTTCTTCCGGCCTGCCCATATAATTTTTCGATACCTTTTTCATACTGAAATCGGCTGACTCGTTGATTTTCACCATTACGGCCTTTTATTTCCGGCTTCTGGAAATACGGGGCGGCGCTAGACTTTTTCTTATGATTGTCAGGAGCTATCGAAAGAACAAGCCACTGCCGTTAATCTGAATTATGATGCCCCAATTGCAGCTGTACAGACGGCCAAAAGGTCTTTATCGGTTTCGGGAGAGATTTCTTTTTTATAACATGGTACCTCTCACACTTCATTTTGTGCTGTAACAATCACTTCACCCTTTGATAATATCTTTCAACCAGATTATAAATGGACAGAAGTTCATACAGGATTTTCAGCTCCGGTGGTAAGTTGGTGGGATACTGTTTTTTCGCTGTCGTAATGGCTTCGGTATCATCCCAAAATATATCAGTTAATCGCTCATACTGCTCACGATGTTTTTCCCGGTTGAAAGCACCAGGGTGTTTAAGTGATTGTGCCATTTCTGTTACAGCATTCGCGATAGACGTCCGTTCTTCTGAAGGCCACTCATTTGTGTCAAATGATGTATAGACCAGATTCTCAATATGATAGTGGATTAATCGCAGCTGGACAAGCTGTTTCTGATATCGCTCAAATTGTGCTTGCTCACTTCCGATAAGCGGATGGTATTTGGATTCTTCCTTTTGAAACCGAATCAGCTGCTCTGTCTGGTGGATCATTTTATCCAGCTGATCCGTCAGCTCCTGTTCAACGACAATAACCTGATGCTGGTCATCGAGAATATCATGAAAAACTTTTTCGGCCGCAATCCCCGTCCGGTATGCTATCCTCTCCAGTCCCTGGGAAATCTCTTTTGTGTAGTCAGGCGGCATCATAAACAGATTAACCACTGTTGATACAACTAGTCCCGTAGTTGTTGTGCCAAGCCGGATAAAAAATGACATGAGCACATTGGTGTGAATCACTTCAACCATCGCAACCGCGGTTAATGTGGCAACAAGCAGTCCCGCATGCAGCTTTAACCGAAAACATGTTGCAATGGTAAAGACTGCAGCCAGTGTATATGTAAGTGGTGAGTTGCCGAATAACGATATGAATAGCACCGCATAGGCCGAACCGATAGCTGAAGCCGGGAAACGCACGATTCCTTTTTTGATCGAATCTGATACAGTCGGCTCAATCGTCACTATGGCTGTAATCACGGCAAAAACAGGTGGCCAGTCCAGCAGTATGCAAATCCATGCCGTTATAAAGATAGACACACCCGTTTTGACAATACGGCTTCCAGCTAATTTGAAGAGTTTCATCACATTCATCCCCAAAATCTTTTTTCAAGAGGTTGCCAAAAAGTTCGGTAAAAATAACACGTCGTACAAAGGACCTTCTGCTAAAAGCGCCCACGTCAATCGCCAACTGGAGAAGTCACCACAAACAAGAGAAGCCCGCTCCTTGGAAAAGAAAACCGCTTTTCCTGCGTGCAAAGTGAATTCGATGAAGTTTTTCTTGTGCTCGAAACTGTACCGCCTCAAACGTTGACGCGATTGACGTGCTAGTGCCGGCGCCCGTGATTGTCGTCGCGAACTTAGCCGGCCGATCCTTTTGCCCCGCATGTAAGGGTCAGTAACCTGCCAAAATACGGCAGCTTATTGACTTTAAATGCTCGATTCGGCACGGGCCTTTACAATGCAGGTCACAAAGGCGTTGCAACAGGACAAGGAAAGTTGCGGGCAGCGATGCATCGCACGAAAAAATTGCTTTCCTTTTTCGAGGACGTTGCGTTCTCAGCCTTTGTTCCTTAATTTCAGTGGAGAAAAGCTCTCCACTGAATGAAGTTTCGCTTTATCCTACCTTTTTGAATAAGCACTTCAAACTTCTATTTTTCCAGTAATTTGGGTGTTTTGCAACTTTTGAAGAAAAATTTAAAAAAAGGGTTGCATTTTATTATGATTGGGAATAAACTGTATTATAACAAAACAGTAAAAGCTTATCTGTTATATAAAAGAAAGGAGGGTGCTGCTGATGAAAGCTCCGACATGCCCGGAATGTGGTGAGCGGATTGATCGAAACAGTTATACACTGGAATGTGATTACTGCTTGTCAAAAAGAGAAGAGTAATTTTTTTACATGTGTTGTTATATAACAATGTAAAATATTATTTATTGTAGTATAACAATATGGAAAATGAATTAAGAAGCTTGAACCAATTTCGATGTGAGTTGTTGACAAAAAGATCAAATGATGAATTAAAAAAATCCAAACCATTTGTTTAAGGGAGAGGTGCTTGATGGATCGGAATACACGAATCGAAAAAATTAAAAATGAATGGGAAAATGATTTGCGATGGATTAATGTCGAGAGGCCATACACGGCTGAAGACGTTGACCGGCTGCGGGGGTCAATGGATATTGAGCATACACTTGCCCAAAAAGGTGCTGAAAAATTATGGAAACTCATCAATCAAGAAAACTATGTAAATGCACTCGGAGCATTGACAGGTAACCAGGCAGTCCAGCAGGTGAAAGCCGGTCTAAAGGCCATTTATTTGAGCGGCTGGCAAGTAGCAGCTGACAATAATCTCGCCGGGCAGATGTATCCTGATCAGAGTCTGTATCCGGCAAACAGTGTCCCAAATGTTGTCAAACGGATTAATCAGGCATTACAGCGGGCTGATCAGATCCATCATGCAGAAGGTGATGATTCGGTTGACTGGTTTGCACCTATTGTCGCTGATGCCGAAGCAGGATTTGGCGGACAGCTTAATGTATTTGAATTAATGAAGTCTATGATCGAAGCAGGTGCTTCAGCTGTTCATTTCGAAGATCAGCTCTCATCGGAGAAGAAATGCGGTCATCTCGGTGGTAAAGTACTGCTCCCAACACAGACGGCAGTACGCAATTTGATTTCGGCGAGACTCGCTGCAGATGTGATGGGAACGCCGACAATCATTATCGCCCGAACGGATGCTAATGCCGCCGATATGATGACAAGTGATCTTGATCCATATGATAAACCATTTATAACAAATGAGCGCACAACGGAAGGGTTTTTCCGGACAAAAGCAGGACTTGATCAAGCGATTGCTCGTGGTCTTGCGTACGCACCATATGCTGATATGGTCTGGTGTGAGACATCTGAACCGGACTTGGAAGAGGCTCGGCGGTTTGCCGATGCCATCCATGAAAAATATCCGAATAAACTGCTTGCTTATAATTGTTCACCATCGTTTAATTGGAAGCGTAAATTGTCGGACAGGGAAATAGCGGACTTCCAGCAGGAGCTTGGCAAAATGGGCTATAAATTCCAGTTTGTCACATTGGCCGGTTTCCATGCGTTGAACCATAGCATGTTTGATTTGGCCCGAAAATATAAAGAATCCGGGATGGTTGCTTATTCTGAATTGCAGCAGAAAGAGTTCGCCAGTGAGACGCATGGGTATAGTGCAACACGTCATCAGCGTGAAGTTGGCACAGGTTATTTTGATGACGTTGCACAAGTGATTTCCGGGGGAACATCTTCAACCGGTGCTTTAAAAGGATCGACAGAAGCGGAACAATTTGTAAAATAATAATAAAAGATCACACGTTTAAAGACCCTCCTTTTCAAGGTGGGTCTTTTTATTCAATAAAAAGGATTGCTCTGTAACATTATTGAAATAATCATGAATCGACAAGCTTAGACCCGTGAAATCACTGTTGTCGGTATTAGAGGATGATGTGCGGAGTCAGTCGAACGTCATAAATTCTGGCATAGCAACATTTGACGTTTGAAATAAAATTGTAATCTTTCCATAATACGCATGTTAACTTCTATTGATATAATACGAATAACCTAAAACTATTACATACATAATAGATACAATAGAATGCCGCAATCGACCTACTTAATTGAAAGATACATAGATACGCGGCCGTGAAATGGGGGGGAATAAAAAGTGAAAAAAACAGTCAGAACGGTAGTTGCTGCTGGTGTCGTATTCGCTGGCAGTATGTTTATGACTGATTCGATTCATGCCGAAAAATTGCAGGATGTGCGGGATGAGCGTTCGGAAGTTCAAGCGAATCTATCAGATGCAGAGGCTGAAATTGCTGATGTGATGGCAGAACTGGATGAATTGAATGAGAAAGTCGAATCTTTCACTGAGGCGCTTGAGAAAAACAAGCAGAAAATGGAAGATACAAAAGAACAAATAACAGAAACAGAAAAAGAAGTTGCGGAAATAGAAGACGAAGTAACAACGCTGGAAAACAAGATAGAAGAACGGAAAGAGATTTTAAAAGAACGCCTTGTATCACTGCAGAAAAAAGGCGGGAACATCAGTTATCTGGAAGTAATCTTTGGGTCCAAGAGCTTTGGTGACATGATCAGCCGTGTATCCGCTGTTTCAAAAATTGCTGAATCCGATGAAAAATTGATGAAAAAGCAGGAAGAGGATAAGGTTGAACTGCAGGAAAAGAAAGATGCCAAACAGGAAAAACTGTCAGGACTTAAGGATATGAAAGTGGAACTGGAAGGCATGAAGGATACTATTACAGCTCAAAAAGAACAAGTTGAAGAAGATAAACAGGAACTGAAGGAAAAAGAACAGAATTTAAAAGAAATGAAATCTGAGCTTGAAGACGAAGATAGCAGTCTTGCTGCCATTGAAGAGGAGCTTCAGCAGCGTAATGACAATTCCGGTTCTTCAAATAGTTCAAATGCAAGTTCATCATCATCTGGTGATGGCGATGTCAAACAGTTAAGCAGCACAGCCAATACCGGCAGTGGCAACTTTGGTTCTGCGATCAACGCTGGTTATACACAGCTGGGAACGCCGTATGTAACAGCCGGAAAAGGCCCTGGCGGTTTTGATTGTTCAGGATTTGTATCATGGGCATTCGGACAGGCTGGCGTATCGATTCCATCCAGCACGTCAACATTGCAGAGTGTTGGATCAAAAGTTTCTTACAGCAATGCTCAACCAGGTGATTTGGTTTTCTTTGACACATATAAGACAAACGGACATGTCGGCATCTACCTCGGAAACGGCAAATTCCTGGGTGCCCAATCCAGTACAGGAGTTGCAGTTGCTGACATGAACAGCACATATTGGACCAAAAACTTCAGTGGTCATGTACGCCGTATTCAATAAGAAAAATTCTAACGTTCAAGACCTATCTTTTCAGGTAGGTCTTTTTTCTGTGCCTAAAAATCATAATTTTCTCCAACGCGGGTTATCTTGAATAGTAAAAAAGATCGAATTGCAAAGGATCGTATTAAATGAATAGAAATTAATTGGAGGAAAATGTATAATGTTCCCTGTGGCTTTTTCTAACCAACAAAATAGGGTTATGGTAAGGGGACTTTGAAAGATATTCATGATGAAGACAGCCGCCCTGGTCAGTTATTGGAGCACTTTATACGACGGTTTCGTGAATAAGGATATTCTCTCATTTCTTTAACCCGTGAAAAAGAAAGGAATTGTTATGGAAAAACATACATATAAGAACCCGGTGTTTTTTGTATCGGCTATAATCGTTGCGTTATTAGTATTGTCCGGGGCAATTTTCACTGAGACATTCCGCGATACGGCTAATACATTATTCAGTTTTACCACCATCAATTTTGGCTGGTTTTACTTGCTGGCAGTATTTATTTTTGTAGTATTTTTAGTGGCGTTGTCGATTACAAAGTATGGAAAAATCCGTCTTGGTCCGAAGGGATCACGTCCTGAATATCCGTTTTTTACATGGATTGGCATGCTGTTTTCGGCCGGATTTGGTGCAGGCTTGGTATTCTGGGGCGTGGCTGAACCGATGAGTCATTTTTTTGAGACCCCTTTTTCAGATCTGGAGGCACAGAGGGAAGAATCTGCCCGGGTGGCAATGGGTTATGCCTTTTTCCACTGGGGTGTGAGCCAATGGTCCGTATTTGCTGTCGTTGGCTTGATTATCGCATTTCTCCAATTCAAGAAAGAAAAGAAAGGGCTGATTTCGACAGCAATCGAACCGGTCGTCGGAAACAACAGGACTTTAAGTGGAACAGTCGATACACTTGCTGTCATTGCAACGGTTATGGGCGTTGCGACCTCACTTGGACTTGGAATTTCGCAAATGAATGGCGGTTTAAAAAGTGTGTTCGATTTGCCGAATTCCATCTGGATTCAAATGATGATTGCTGCGGTTATGCTGGTTACTTACCTGCTGTCGTCCAGCACCGGTTTGAACCGAGGCATTAAATGGCTGAGTAATTTGAATCTGGGTCTGTGTCTCGTTTTACTTCTGTTTGTCTTTTTGGCGGGACCAACTGTATTTATTCTCGATACGTTCGTGCTGGGGATGGGGGACTATATTTCAAATTTTGTGCAATACAGTTTTCGTTTGACACCTTATTCGGGTGAGACTTGGGTACGTGAGTGGACAGTGTTCTACTGGGCGTGGTCCACTGCCTGGTCGCCATTTGTCGGTGCTTTTGTCGCTCGGGTATCCAGAGGCAGGACAATCCGTGAATTCGTATTTGGTGTATTGGTTGTACCACCGCTGATTGCCTGTTTATGGATTGCCGCTTTTGGTGGAACGGCAATCTACAGCGATTTATTCAACGGAACGCAAATTGCTGAAGCGGTCAATGCTGATATGACCGTTGCATTGTTTCAATCGTTCAGCGGTTTGCCAATGTCAAACATTCTGTCCATCCTGGCCATTTTTCTGATTTTCACTTTCCTGGTGACATCAGCGGATTCAGCAACTTATATACTTGGAAGTATGACATCCAATGGAAGTCTCAATCCGGCATTAACGGTTAAAATTATTTGGGGTATACTCATTACGGCAATTGCTGTTGTGCTCTTGTTTGCTGGTGGATTAAATGCACTACAGACCGCATCGCTTACGTCGGCATTGCCGTTTACGATGATTTTACTGCTGATTGTGGTGGCGTTTATCCAAATGGTCAAAAAAGAACAAATACCTAAAAAAGATGATTGAGAAAAAGGAGACTAAATTGAGTTTTCAGGGTCGTAAGCCAGGCGTCTGACTTAAGAAGTAGAACGATTTTTTCATTAAAAATAGTTGGAGGGCTATCCTTCCAGCTATTTCTTTATGTTGAAAATGATTTAGTGATGGTAAATATTGTCAGTCCTGTCATTCCAACCAAAACACCGGAATAGATGATGGTTGATTCCTGGATAATTAACCAACCTAACAGGATGACAACACTGTCTATGATCAATATAATGATTCCCACATTAAGCGAAATAACCTTAGAAAGCATGAGTGCCAGCAAGTCACCTCCACCAACACTGACCCTTGCCAGCAGCATGATGCCGATTCCGGTACCAAGCAAAAACCCGCTTGTTATGGCACTGATCAGAATGTGTGGTGTATGTAACGTTATCAATGGGTGAAAATAATCAATACAGAATGCTGAAGCCAGTACTCCGTGTATACCATTATAAAAATAGGAACGGAAATGGAACCAGGCATAAGTGTATAAAGGTAAATTTAACAGAATAATCGTCAATCCCGGTTGCAGTCCAATTGCATATTTGGAAATTAGCCCTAATCCGATAATACCGCCATCAACAAGGTGATTTGGAATGACAAAATAGTTGATACCAATTGCAATCAAGACACTGCCAACTATAATCGACATCATTTTTTGAACCAAACATATCACGCACCGCATAACTTGTCCAAAATAAAGATTTGCTAATAAAAAGATATGTGTGGTTAATCTAATTTATCCATGGGAATGTTTTGTAAAGGAGAAAAATGCTTGTGATTATGGCAATCATTATTTTATTGTTTGTCTCATTTTTCTTTTCCGGAAGTGAGACGGCGTTAACAGCTACAAATAAGATAAAGCTGCAGACAAAAGCAGATAACAATGATAAAAAAGCACAAAAACTTTTAGATCTTCTTTCCAAGCCGAGTCAGTTCATAACGACCATTTTAATAGGCAATAATATATCGAATATATTGCTACCGACCCTAGTGACATCCCTTGCGATACAATATGGATTCAATGTTGGCCTGGCTTCTGCCATTTTAACCATCATTATTATCGTCTTTTCTGAAGTCATTCCAAAGTCGGTGGCAGCTGCTTTTCCCAATCGTATTTCAATGGCTGTCTCTCCAGTCATCCGGTTTTTCGTTATTGTATTTAAGCCGGTCACAATCGTGCTTAATTGGCTTACCGATAAGATTACAAATGTATTGTCAAAGGGAGAATCGGACGATGTCTCGGTGTCCAAAGACGAATTGCGCAGCATGGTGGATATTGCGGACTCGGAAGGGACTTTTAATGAGGCTGAATCCAATCGTATCAAAGGTGTGCTCGATTTTTACAATTTGGATATTAAGGATGTCCTGAAAACGCCGAGGGTTGATATTACTGCATTGCCTTACACCGCTTCGTTTCAGGAAGTACGAGATGTTGCCATTCAAAATCCGTTCACAAGATATCCCGTATATCGTGAGGATATAGATGATATTGTCGCCGTCTTTCATTCAAAGTATCTGATTTCCTGGTCGATGGAACCTGAGAAACCACTGGAGGCATTCAGTTATTCGGAACCGCTGATTGTATTTGAGTTTCAGCCGGTTGAATGGGTTTTCCGTAAAATGACGAAAGAAAAGAAACATATGGCCATTGTACTGGACGAATATGGCGGTACGGAAGGCATCCTGACACATGAAGATGCTATTGAAGCTATGATTGGGTTGGAAATTGAAGATGAAATGGATCTCGAAGGTGAGGCAATCGTTGAAAAGTTAACAGAGAATGTCATCATCTGCGATGGGAAAATCCCGCTTCACCGGTTAAATTCACTTTTTGATACGGATATTCCGGAAGAAGAGGATGTTCTTGCCGGTTATTTGCTGAAAGAATTTAATGAATTCCCTGAAAAAGGGAAGGTCATTGAGCGGGATAATCTGACATTCGAGGTACTGGAAGTCGAGGGAAGAATGGTCAGGAAGGTTCAGATTAATAAATGATATGCTTATTTTTTTGGATAACAGATATTCGTTGACTAAAGCATAATGGTTTGTCTATACTGTAGTTAATCAAAAGTTTTCTAGGGTTCCGCAGCGTATGCTGGACTGGACCGAGAGAAAACGCACGGAATGTGTACACGGCGGGATAAAAGCCCGGGAGGATATCTGAGTGATAGATATCTTCCCGGGCTTTTCGCTTTTTAAAGGATAAGTATAAAATTTGGCATATTCAATACCGAAATTGGCTAACTGAGCTGTTTCCACCTATTTAACCTCTGGCCAGTGGAAAGACGAGAAGCGTCTTGAGTTTTTCTAATTAGACGAATTTTAGGGCAGGACACAGGAGTGATGAACATGAATAAGAGCTGGAATATTTTATTTTTGGCCGGATTATTTGAAATTGGCTGGGTCGTCGGCCTGAAGCACGCTGATAGTGCCATGACCTGGATTCTGACTGCAGTTGCGATTTATGTGAGCATGCACTTACTGATTCTGGCTTCTCAAAAGCTCCCGTCAGGCACCGCATATGCTGTGTTTGCAGGGATTGGTACGACAGGGACGGTCATATTGGAGATTGTCATATTTGGTGAACCGTTTCGTTTGATTAAAATGTTACTTATTATATTACTGTTAAGCGGTGTTATCGGGTTGAAACTTGTTACAGATGAGCAGGCAGGTGAACAGGAATCATGAGTTGGATTTATTTAATCATAGCTGGTTTTGGGGAAATATTAGGTGTCATGGGCATTAATCAGGTGAATCAGAAAAAAAGTCTTTTCTCATTCACATGGCTGATTGGCGGATTTTTATTCAGTTTCGTATTTTTGACACTGGCAATGGAAGGTCTGCCAATGGGTACTGCTTATGCCATATGGACCGGAATTGGTACGGCCGGCAGTGCGATTGCCGGTATGATTTTTTATGGCGAATCAACGAGTTGGCGCCGTTTACTGTTCATCAGCATGATCATCGTAGCAGCTGTCGGTCTGAAACTGATTAGCTAGCATGTTCGCTGGTATAAAAAGATTGTTCCCAACGTCGGCTATAAAACAAAAGTCATAAATAATGGGAGATCTATGTGTCGACGAATCGGATGATACACTAGGGCTTGAAGCCAAATTAAACAAACCGGTGAACTGACCCGGAAAACCTGTTGGCTCATGAGGCGTCAAAAGTACCGGAAGAGATTGTTAGCTGATTACAGAAAAGAGGCTTCCCACTCGGCGGCCTCTTTTTTCACGCTTCCTGGCATACAGGGCATACACCGTATATTTCGAATTTGTGGTCTTCGATGGCATAATTGTCAAGAGCCTTTAGCACTTCATCCATTGGGCAGATGTCGATTTCTTTGGTTTTTCCGCAATCTTTGCAGATAAAATGATGGTGATGATGGTGCGTGCAGCTGATACGGAAATGCTTTTCGCCATTCAATTCAGTCGTTTCCAGCACACCGATGTCATCAAATAAGTGCAGGTTGCGATAAACCGTGTCAAAACTGATGCCTTCGTATTTGGGTTCCAAATAATTGATGAGATCTTTGGCTGTCCGGTATCCGTCAGCCTCATCAAAAAATTGCAGCATATCTTTTCGTTTAGCAGTTGTTTTATAGCCTTGTTTTTTAATTTCGTTAATGGCCTCGTTCAGTTCCATGGGTTAACCTCCTTTTCCGGGAAGTCGTTTTTAGTCCAATAGACACCAGCAAAATGGCAATGGATACCATCACGATTGTGCCGCCGGGCGGAATGCTGAAATAGTAGCCTGCTATGAGTCCTATGATAACAGCCAATTCGCCGAATACAACCGAGAATATGATCATTTGCTTGAATCCGCGGGCAAAGCGCATCCCTGCTGCAACCGGCAACGTCATGAGGGCGGATACAAGGAGAACCCCGACAACGCGGATGGATGCAGCAATGACAAGTGCCGTCAGGACAATAAACAGTAAATGAATCCGTTTGGCATGAATCCCTGATACGATAGCATGCTCTTCATCAAATGATAAGGTGACCAGTTCTTTGTAAAATAAACGGATAACCAGAATGATAATGACGGAAATTCCCAAAATAGAATAAAAATCCGTCCGGCTGACTGCGGACACGGAACCGAACAAATAGTTGAACAGATCCGTATTGAAGCCATTGGCAAGTGCAATAAAAATAACACTCAAGCCGACCCCGCCTGATAAAATGATTGGGATAGCCAATTCCTGAAAAGCGTTGTAAACACGTCGCAGTTTTTCAATGACAATGGATCCCAGAACGGAAAACCCCATTCCACTGTAAAGCGGTGCAATCCCTAGAGCAAATTTCTTATCCATAAAAAGGCCAAATGCAATCCCGGCAAGTGTCACGTGTGATAGTGCATCAGCGATCAGGGATAGGCGCCGGACCACGATGAATGTGCCAAGCAGAGGGGCAATGATCCCGATTAAAAGTCCGGTTAAAAATGTGTGTCGCAAAAAGTCATATTCCAGAAAATCTGCCAGCATCATGTTTTCCTCCAATGTTAGCGGGATAAATCTTTATTTGATAACCTTTTATATTCACTGGGGTCCCCGTGAAAATGCAATGTCTTATTCAGGCAAACGATATCTGTCGCATGCTCGATCATCGTGCCGGTATCATGTGTGACCAGTAAGAGTGTGATATTGTGATCATCATTTAATTGGTGCAGAAGCTCGAAAAACTTTTGCACATTTTCCTGGTCGACCCCAACAGTCGGCTCGTCGAGAATCAACAGTTCAGGATCACTGACCAGTGAACGTGCGATAAAGACACGCTGCTGCTGCCCGCCTGACAACCTGCCGATATTTTCATAGGCATAATTGCGCATACCGACTTGATCGATTGTTTTAAGTACTTTCTTTTTATGTTTTGCCGTCAATAATTTTAAATAGCCGATTTTGGCGGTCAGCCCCATTGCAACAACTTCATAGACGGTAGCGGGAAAACCTTTATTGAATGTGTTGGCCTTTTGGGAAACGAACCCGATTCGGCTCCAGTCTTTGAACCTCCGGATTGGCTGTCCGAACAGACGAACGTTTCCGTTGTCAGGTTTCAGCAGACCGAGAATGACTTTGATCAACGTTGTTTTGCCACCACCGTTTGGTCCGAGAAGCCCCATAAAAGCACCCCTCGGGATTTCAAGATTGATATCGTTCAGGACATTTTTTCGCTCATAGGCATAATCGATATTTTTCATCGAAACAATCGGGTCTTCCATTATCGCTTGCCTCCTATTCAATTGCCTGGTCAAGTACTTCAAGGTTGTGTTTCATTAATGAGAGATAATCTTCCCCGTTGTCAATATCAGCTTCTGTTAGAATGGAAAGATTATGAATGTACAAGCTTTTGGCACCAATGTGATCCTGAATGATTTCTGAAACACGTTCAGAACTGTTTTGTTCGAACAGAATATAATCAAGATGGTACTTTTTGGCTTGATCAATAATTGTTATTAGTTCCTTTTGGGATGGTTCATCACTAGACGATAATCCACTGATCGCGACTTGTTCAATGCCGTAACGTTCCTCCCAATAGCCGTAAGCCGCGTGGGAAACGAGTATTTTCTTATTTTCCTTGGGTTTCAGCGTGCGCCGGAACTGCTGGTCCAATGCCAGCAAATCGTTCTTCAGTGCATTGAAGTTTTCGGTGTATTGTTCTTTTTTTTCGGGATTTAATTCAATGAGCTTGTCTTTGACGGTGTCAGCCATGTCAATCATTCGCATTGGATCAAGCCAAATATGTGGATTGTGGTCGTGGTGATGATCGTCATTTCCGACGTGATCATGTGCCGTATCTTGGGTTGACGCATCATGAAATAATGTTTCATCTGCACCGATTTCGATTAATGCAACATCCTGTGAATCCAATGCTTCAGCAGCAGTCTCCGCAAAACCTTCCATTCCGGCGCCAAGATAAATAAATGCATCACCTTCCGCAATAGATGTTATTTCCCTGGATGATGGTTCATAGGTGTGTGCATCAACACCAGGCGGATAAACGGATTCAGCATCAACAGATTTCTCACCGATTCGCTCAACCGCGTATTGAATGGGATAGACGGATGTATATATTTTTAAATCGGCATTATCGTTTGTTTCAGAATTTGGGGCAGTGCAGCCTGTTGCGATGATAATTAAAACCAATACCAAAGTCACCATACGGTAAATTTTCATGTTCTAAGTCCTTTCCAAATCGGTCGTTAGCATCCCGCTGAATGAAGTTTCACTTTATATTATCGTAATGATTACGATTTGTAAATAGGAATGATTACGATTTGGGATGAATTTTATGTTGTTTTTTCGAAGGTTATTACCTTATGCTTTAGTGTTCCATTTGATCCATATGCAAGCTCCTGTCGGAAAAACAACAGTATCTGAGGAGGAGAGGAAAATATTAACGAGAAGATGCAAGATATCGGCAGAAAAGGAGGAAATATCGGCATAAGAGAAAAATTATCTGCTGAAGAAGGAACATATTAACAGAACAGCGTGCGTTTTTGAAGAAAAACGTCATTAAAAATAGAGTACCGTATGGGAAAAATAAAACCGGCATGACACCGGTTTATCCTTTAATGTCAGAACTTCTGCCCATAATATTTGTCGAGGGTGAATCCGCGTCCCAAAACTTCCGAAGCATTAATAAATACGACAAAGGATGTTGGCTCTTCATCCTGCAGAGCACTTTTAAGTTTCACCGCCTCCTGCTGATCGGCAACACAGAGAATCATGGTTTTGTTTTGATTGGAATAACCCCCGATCGTCCGGATTTTTGTCAATCCACGGTCAATCTGACCACTGATCATGCTGTGGATTTTTTCCTCATTTTCCGTAATAATTATAATCAGTTTAGATGCTGATGTACGAAGCTGGACGATATCAATCGTTTTGCTTGTAATATAAATACACATGAGTGCAAACAACGTTAATTCCAGGTTGAAAACAATGATGGATGAAATCACAACAAGTCCGTCGACAATCAGCTGAGAGTAACCGCTTGAAAGCCCGGTAAACTTTTTGACAACCTGAGCGATTGCAGCTGTTCCGCCGGTCGATCCGTGCCCTTTATAGACCGTGCCAAGACCGATGCCAAGAATGACACCTCCATAGATGGTACCCAAAACAGGGTTTGATACGGTATAGGGAAAATCGGCCGTCAGATAAATCATGAATGGCACCCAAAACGTACCAATCAAAGTTTTCCAGCTGAAATCCTTCCCCAAAACGATCCAGCCGATGATAAAGATTGGAAGATTGATTGCAAACTGAGTGAGAGCAGGGCTTAATGCATACACTTCATAAAGAATGGTGCTGACACCCGATATGCCGCCTGCTGCCAGTTTGGATGGCAAAAGGAACAAATTATAGGATAAAGCGACCATCGAAGCACCGATGATAACTTGTGCGTATTCCGTCATAAGTTTTTTGTTCATGGTATGTAAATCCTTTCTTAAGCTTTGAGCTGAAGAGACGCCTCAGCGATTTCCGCAAAACTGACGCCTTCTACCTTTATAAAGGAAGAAGGCCAGAGTGTTTCCTTAAACAAACCTTTATTATTTTAACGCACTTTGCCGATTGATAAAACCCTTTCGATCATTAATGCAGTCTTAGTTCCTCTCAGCGGGGAAAAGCGTCCCGCTAAAGTGAAGTTTCACTTAATTAAAAAAATATTGCTCATTTTTATTGCGAACTATCAGAATTTAACTTATACTGTTCAATAGATGGATAGGTGACTATCTTTTATTTTACAGTTAAAAATGAATGAGTATTCATTCAAAAGAAGATAGGGGGAGAAAACATGAAGCGAACGATCAAGCGTGCTGCGGTATTGGGTTCCGGCGTGATGGGATCCGGGATTGCTGCACACTTGGCAAACGCAGGTATTCCGACAATGATGCTCGATATTGTACCGCGTGAATTGACCAAAAGTGAAGAAAAGAAGGGATTGACGCTTGAAGATCGTGTTGTACGGAATCGCATGGCGGCCGACAGCAAGAAAGCTTTATTAAAGCAAAAGCCATCGCCAATAACCTCTAAAAAAAGCCTTGATTTGATAGAGGTCGGCAATATGGAGGACGATCTTGAAAAGTTGTCAGACGTTGACTGGATCATAGAAGTAGTTGTTGAAAATCTCGAAATCAAGCAGAAAGTTTTTGAAAACGTTGACAATCACCGCAAAGAAGGCACCATTGTTACTTCCAATACATCCGGAATCTCAGTAGAGGCTATGGCGGAAGGACGTTCAGACGATTTCCGCAAGCACTTTATGGGCACACACTTTTTTAATCCACCACGCTACTTGAAGTTGCTGGAAGTGATCCCAACGAAAGACACCGATCCGGAAGTGCTGTCATTTATGAAAACATTTGGCGAAGATGTGCTTGGTAAAGGTGTTGTTGAAGCAAAAGACACACCGAACTTCATTGCCAACCGGATTGGAACGTATGGCTTGCTTGTCACCGTACAGGAGATGTTAAAAGGCGGATACAGCATCGGGGAAGTGGATTCTGTTACCGGACCAATGATCGGCCGGCCGAAAAGTGCCACCTTCCGGACGCTTGATGTCGTTGGGTTGGATACGTTCATCCACGTTGCCAACAATGTTTACGATCAGGTTGAAGGCGACGAAAAAGACGTGTTCAAGGTACCTGAATTCATGTTGAAAATGCAGGAAAAAGGCTGGCTTGGTGCTAAAAGCGGCCAAGGATTTTTCCTGAAGAAAAAAGGAAAAGATGGAAGCACGATTTACGAATTGAATACTGAAACGTTTGAATATGAAGATCGCAAAAAATTGAAAACGAAAGCAACCGAAATGGCGAAACAGGAAAAAGGTCCACAACGTAAATTGAAAGCGCTTGTAACAGCCAAAGGTGATCGAGCAGGTGACTTGGTCTGGTCCGTTTTAAAGCCGGCGCTCATTTATTCTGCAGAACTTACCGGCGAAATTGCAGATGATATCGTCTCGATTGACGAAGCGATGAAATGGGGATTCGGATGGGAAATTGGCCCGTTTGAAACATGGGATGCCATTGGACTCCGCGAGTCGGTTGAACGCATGCAGGAAGAAGGTTCACAAATACCTGACTGGGTACTGAAAATGCTTAAAGATGGCCATGAATCTTTCTATAAGACTGAAAACGGCAATGTCTATTATTACGATAATGGCGAATACAAGCAACAGCATTTCAACCCGAAAGAAATTAACTTGAAGCGGTTAAAAGACGAAAAAGGCGTCATTAAAAAGAATGCCGGTGCCAGTTTAATAGACTTGGGGGACGGTGTTGCCGGACTGGAATTCCATTCACAGGGCAATGCGATAGGACTCGATATTATTAAAATGGTAAACGATTCACTGGAAGAAGTGAATAAAAATTATGAAGGATTGGTTATCGGTAACCAGGGCAAACATTTCTGTGTTGGTGCTAATCTTGGCATGATGCTGATGGCAGCGCAGGATGAAGATTTCTTTGAACTGGATATGGTTGTCCGCCAGTTCCAGAACATGGCGATGAACATTAAATATGCCGAAAAGCCGGTTGTTACGGCACCTTTCAACATGACCGTTGGCGGCGGTGCTGAAGTTTCCCTGCCGGCAGCTTCCATCCAGGCATCAGCAGAAACGTATATGGGGCTGGTTGAATTCGGTGTCGGCCTGATTCCGGGCGGCGGTGGAACGAAAGAGCTTTATTTGAAAGAACTCCGCAACTTGCCTAAAGGTGTCGATTTCGATTTGACCAAAGTCGCCAATGACGTTTTTGAAAAAGTGGCCATGGCTAAAGTGTCAACATCAGCAGAGGAAGCACGTGAAAACGGATTTTTGGATAATGGTGATGCGATCAGTGTGAATCCTGATCATCTGCTGCATGACGCCAAACAAAAAGTACTGGGACTTGCCAAAGCAGGATACAAGGCACCGAAATGCGAAAAAATTCCTGTTGTCGGGGACGCAGGCTATGGGGCCATGCTGCTTGGAGCAAAATCCATTCAATTCAGCGGCTATGCGTCAGATCATGATCTGAAAATAGCTGAAAAATTGGCATATGTTTTATCAGGCGGACGTATTAAAGAAGGAACATTAATTGATGAGCAAGCGATGCTTGACCTGGAGCGTGAAGCATTCCTGAGTCTGATCGGCGAACCGTTGACACAGCAACGGATGCAGCACATGCTCTTAAAAGGGAAACCATTGCGTAACTAAATTGAAGAGGGGGAGAAAACGTGAAGGAAGCAGTAATTGTTGCAGGTGCAAGAACCCCTGTAGGGAAAGCAAATAAAGGTTCACTGGCCAATACACGGCCGGATGACTTGGCAGCGTTGACGATAAAAGAAACATTGAATCGGGCGGAAAATTATGACGGTAATATTGATGACGTTATTATTGGCTGTGCGATGCCGGAAGCCGAGCAGGGGATGAACATGGCACGCAATATCGCTGGGCTTGCTGGTCTCCCGAAAGATGTGCCCGGCATCACGATCAACCGCTACTGTTCATCGGGGCTGCAAAGTATCGCATATGCAGCAGAACGCATCATGCTCGGTGCGAGCGATACCATCATTGCCGGCGGTGCGGAATCCATGAGCCTGATCCCAATGGGCGGTCATGTAATCAAGCCAAATACAAAATTGGTTCAGGACGCACCGGGCTATTATATGCAAATGGGTCATACGGCAGAGGAAGTGGCCAATCGTTTTGGCATTTCACGCGATGATCAGGATGAATTTGCTGTCCGGAGTCATCAGCGTGCAGCGAAAGCGCTGGAAGAAGGCAAATTCAAGGACGAAATTGTACCTGTTGAAGTGACAGAACGCGTAATCGGTGAAAAGAATAAGGTTGAAGAGAAAAAGTCGACATTTGAAATGGATGAAGGTGTTCGTCCGGAAACAACAAAAGAAGTGCTTGGCAAATTGAAACCGGCATTCTCCGCAACTGGATCTGTTACCGCAGGAAATTCCTCACAAATGAGTGATGGGGCTGGCACAGTTCTCGTAATGGACCGCGAAAAAGCTGATTCAGAAGGGCTTAAGCCACTTGCCAAATTCCATTCATTTGCCGTTGCCGGTGTTGAACCGGAAATTATGGGTGTCGGTCCGGTTGAAGCCGTTCCGAAAGCGTTGAAAATGGCCGGGCTGGAGTTATCCGACATTGGCTTGATTGAGCTGAACGAGGCATTCGCATCGCAGTCTGTTCGTGTCATTCAGGCATTGGATCTGGATCCGGAGATTGTCAACGTGAACGGCGGTGCCATCGCGCTTGGCCATCCGCTCGGCATGACCGGGACAAAATTGACGCTGAGCCTCATCCATGAAATGAAGCGCCGCAACGTGCAATATGGTGTCGTCACAATGTGTATCGGCGGCGGCATGGGAGCGGCCGGTGTATTTGAGTTGTTGTAGGATTTTATGCGGGCTGACCAGCAGTTGAAGTATATTTGAAGGAAAAACGCTAAAGATTACCGCAAATTCGCTAAAGTTCACAATGAATTTGCTAAAGTTCACAATGAATTCGCTAAAGTTCACAAATAAAATGATGAAGTTCACAATTCAGTGGCGACAAGTGACTGAATGCGCGCAATTCAACGGGTCAATTATAAAAATCCAACATGGAAAGGATGATTCACATGAGCGAAACAAAAGAAAAATTGTTCAAAGGCGGTGGATTTTTAACCGAAGATCTGACAGCCGACGATGTGATCACACCCGAAGATTTTACCGAAGAACACAAGATGATTGGCAAAACAACAGATGATTTTGTTGAAGGTGAAGTCATTCCCAAGATTGATAATCTGGAAAATCACGAATTCGACCATTCCGTCGATCTGATTAAAAAAGCAGGTGAACTCGGATTGCTTGGTGCAGATATTCCGGAAGAGTATGGCGGTGTCGATTTGGATAAAATCAGCTCAGCCATCATTACGGAAAAATTTGCCCGTGCAGGCGGTTTTTCAATAACGCACGGTGGTCACGTCGGCATTGGAACGCTGCCAATTGTATTTTTTGGCAATGATGAGCAGAAGCAAAAATATTTGCCAAAGCTTGCGACCGGTGAAATGATTGCTGCTTATGCGCTGACCGAGCCAAGTGCAGGGTCTGATGCCATGAGCGGGAAAACGACCGCAAAATTAAATGAAGCGGGCACACATTATATTCTAAACGGTGAAAAACAATGGATTACCAACTCAGCATTTGCAGATGTGTTCATCGTTTACGCACAGGTCGACGGTGATAAGTTTACTGCATTCATTGTTGAACGGGAATTCCCGGGTGTCTCAACAGGACCTGAAGAAAATAAAATGGGGATCAAGGCTTCTTCAACCCGTACATTAATTCTGGAAGATGCTGAAGTACCGGTTGACAACCTGCTTGGAGAAACAGGAAAAGGTCATAAAATTGCCTTCAACATCCTGAACGTCGGCCGTTATAAGCTCGCGATGGGCGGTGTCGGCGGATCCAAACATGGTATCGGTGTGGCAACAAAATACGTCAACGAGCGTAAACAGTTCAATACGCCTATCTCCAGTTTTTCACTGACACAGGAAAAATTGGCAACAATGGCGGCAAGAACGTACGCCAATGAAAGCGCCGTTTACCGCACAGTCGGATTGTTCGAACAGCGGATGGGATCGTTAACCGATGAGCAGTTGAAAGATGGCCGGGAAGTTGCCAAAGCAATCGCCGAGTATCAGATTGAATGTTCCTTAAACAAGTTCTCGGCGACCGAGTGCTTGGACTATGTTGCTGATGAAGCGGTACAGCTTCACGGTGGCTATGGTTTTATGGAAGAATACGAAGTGGCCAGAATGTACCGTGACTCAAGAATCAACCGTATATTTGAGGGAACCAACGAAATCAACCGTCTGCTTGTGCCGGGAACACTGATGAAAAAAGCGATGAAAGGCGAACTGCCACTGCTGCAGCAGGCACAAAATCTACAGGAAGAACTGATGATGATGATGCCTGAAGAAATCGGTGACGCTACATTGGAACAGGAAAAATATTTGCTGAAAAATGCCAAGAAAATGATTCTGCTTGGTGCCGGTCTGGCAGCACAAAAATATCAGCAGAAACTGGAGCATGAGCAGGAGATTTTAGTAAATCTGGCTGACATGGTGAATGAAGTCTATAACATGGAATCAGCCATTCTGCGTACTGAAAAAGCAATCAATAAAGATGGTGAAGATAAACACAAACAAAAGCTTCTGTACACACAAGTATACGTACAGGAAGCCTTCAATCGTATTGAAGCTGATGCAAAAGAGTCGCTTATTGCTGTTGAAGAAGGTGACACACTGAGAATAATGCTGTCGTCATTGCGTAAACTGACACGTCATACACCGACCAATGTGATTGCTAAAAAACGCGAAATTGCTGCGAAAATCATTGAAGAAGAAAAATATGTTGTTTGATAAGGTAAAATAAAAACCCCTGGCCGAATTGACGGTCAGGGGCTTTTTTAAAAATCTCATAGTTCGCAACTTATACGATATCAGTTTTGATGACTTGAATTATATCAAATCGGCTCAAGTTTATAATTTTTTCGTTAAAGTGTTCACCATTGCACGTCCATCAATTGTGAAACCTTGAAACTCATGAAGACATAACGGAAATGCCTAATCTTTTAAATCCGGAACATTATCCATTATCTCTTTCATTGTAAACGATACACAGGCAATATTCGGAGAGGTAACCGGTTCATTATCGTGAAATACGTTGATGATTTCGTACTGATTATCACGGAGAATATATTGTTCCAGCATGCCAGCATTGGTTTCCACAATCCAGTATTCAGGAATGTTGTAACGAGCGTATACATCTAGTTTGTCGATCTTATCCCGTTTTAATGTTGGCGGTGAAAGGATCTCCACAACCATGTCCGGTGCTCCATGAATACCTCTTTTTCGAATAATATCTTTTCTTTCCCGATGAACGAGGACAATATCCGGCTGGCGAACTTCATTAGTTGATAGAATGACGTCGACTGGCGCATATAAAATAATGTAGACCTCTTCACAATTCCGCGATAATCTCTTTTGCAATTCAAAACTGGTAATCTGGTGATTAACCAAAGGAGCAGGGCTCATCAGTTCCAGCCTCCCCCCGGCTAATTCATACCGGTTGCCGTCATCAATTGAAGCATAGTCCTCGTACGTAAGTCCTGTTTCTTTTAATAAATCATTCGTTTTTTTCCGGTTTTGATCACACTGCATACCAGCCACCTCCACGCTATAATATGTATATTATAGCATGTAATCGGTTATTTAAAGATCAAGTTTACGGCATAATTTTCAAATCGGCTGAAGTTGTCACAAAATCCGCTGAAGTTCACAATAAATTACCCGAAGTACACAGGCTATTTCCCGAAGTTCACAAATCATCCTCAAAATAAATAGGTGCACCTCGCCTGTCGCCAGTAAATTTGCTATAATAAAACTGATCACAAAAATAGCTCAGGAGGGAAAGGGATGGCATTAACGTTTTACTGGTACCCGAAATGTGGCACATGTCAAAAAGCCAAAAAATGGTTCGATGCGCATGATATTGATTATAACAGTATACATATAGTGGATGAGCCTCCGACAAAAGAAGAGCTGCTTGACTTCATATCCAAAAGTGATCTGCCACCGAAGAAATTTTTCAATACAAGCGGCAAGAAATATCGTGAGCTGAATCTCAAGGAAAAAATCAATCAGATGAGCACCAATGAAATGGCAGAACTGCTGGCATCGGATGGCATGCTGATTAAGCGGCCGATCGTAACAGACGGGCAAAAGGTAACCGTTGGGTTCAAAGCGGAAACATTCACCGAAAATTGGCTTCAAAAATAAAATATTAGTAAATTGTACTATCGCCTAGTATAGTTAAGGTAACACTTGGAATGATCAACGGAGGGATTTAAAATGAACTTACCGACAGATTTGCTTTATACCGAAGAACATGAATGGATCAAAAAAGAGGACGGAAGCGTACGTATCGGGATTACCGATTTTGCCCAGGATGAGCTTGGCGACATTGTATTTGTTGAGCTGCCCGAAGTTGGTGACGACATTGAGGCGGATGAGCCATTTGGCAGTGTAGAATCTGTTAAGACAGTTTCTGAATTATATGCCCCGATCAGCGGAAAAGTAGTCGAGATTAATGAAGAGCTTGAAGACAGCCCGGAATTTGTCAATGAATCGCCATACGACAAAGCGTGGATGGTTGTTGTTGAGCCGGAAAATATATCAGACGTCGATCAATTATTATCTGCTGAACAGTACGAAGAAGCCATTAATAAGGACTAATGGCAACCAATATCGAAAAGCTGACTCACTCTCGCATGAGGAAAGTCGGCTTTTTTAATATGCTGGCAATCGATTACCCCCATGATATTAATAAAATACGGCTGTTTTCGCTCAAGGAGTGCAATATGGATGACACATGACACGGAAAAAGTTATCATTGTGGAAGGATTGACCGATAAAAAACAAATCAAAAAAGTGATTGCTGAAGACGCTGACATCATCTGTACAAACGGGACATTGGGTGTGGAAAAATTTGATGAACTTCTCGAAGAATATGATCTGGACAATCGGGATGTATACATTCTGGTTGAT
This sequence comes from Lentibacillus sp., assembly GCF_035301925.1. GTDB lineage: Bacteria > Bacillota > Bacilli > Bacillales > Amphibacillaceae > Lentibacillus. The sequence goes on from NZ_DATGTI010000089.1 coordinate 22,966, forward strand.
GAGGACAGTCCAGGCATTAAACTACGCCATCAGTTGTCACGTGAGCTCCCGCACGCTGAACATATATATGTGAGCAGTGAATATCGCGAAGTGGCGACAACGCCTGAAAACATATTGGCTGCAGAGCTTGTGGGAAAGCGGATAGCGGTTAATCCGATTTTTCTGATTTAGGGTGATTTTTTGCAGCAAGTAACAGATAAAGAACTGGAAAAGGATCGTTATTTATTATACATTTATACACCATTTTGTGGTACATGTGCCTTGGCGCGTTCGATGCTCGACAAAATCGAATCGGTCCATCAGCAAGATATTTTTTATGAAATGAATGCGTCGCTCAACCCTGATTTCATGCAGGCATACAAGATTGAAAGTGTCCCTTGTCTGTTGATCAAGGAAGATGGCGAAATCAAGGATAAAGTTTATGCATTCAAATCAATCGGTAATATATACAGCTATTTAATGACATATAAGCCAGAGCTGTTTGCTAAAAGTTAGCGGGACGAGGGGTCAGACCCCCTGTCCCACCCCAAAAGTTAATGGGACAAAGGGTCAGACCCCCTGTCCCAACCCTGACCCTTTGTCCCAACCCTGTTGACAACCGGGATAAGTCGTGCTAATATTTTTATTATCGATTTTAAATTGAATACGATTTTTTTCTCTTATCCAGAGCGGTGGAGGGGCTGGCCTTATGAAACCGCGGCAACCTCAAATAGTTATTATTTGGAAGGTGCCAATTCCTGCAAAGCGATTGCTTTGACAGATAAGGGAACGTGAAGATGGTGATTGTATACGTCTTTCTGTTCTCTTAACAGGAAGACGTTTCTTATTTAGGGTGAGAAACCACCGTTATTCAAGCACTTTCCTTCGTTAAAATGATGCGATACCGCTCTTGGAAAACGGACATAATAGCAATGAAGGAGGATAACCTTGATATCAATAGAGGGTTTAAAAAAAGTTTTCACAACAACGAACAACCAGATAACCGCGGTCGATGATTTAACCCTTGATATTAAAGAAGGTGACATATTTGGCGTCATTGGCTACAGCGGCGCCGGCAAAAGTACATTCGTGAGGCTTTTGAACAGGCTGGAGGAGCCGTCTGCCGGCAAAATCGTCATCGATGGTCAGGAACTAACCGCGCTGAGTACCAATCAGCTGCGGATTACCCGGCAGGAAATCGGCATGATCTTTCAGGATTTTAACTTGCTGTGGTCACGGACCGTGAAGGAAAATATTGCGTTTCCATTGGAAATTGCCGGGGTTGCCAAACGTGAACGGGAAGACCGAGTCCTGGAATTAATCGAACTCGTCGGGTTAGCCGGACGGGAAAATGCTTATCCTTCACAATTAAGCGGTGGACAAAAGCAGCGCGTCGGGATTGCCCGGGCACTTGCCAACAGACCGAAAGTATTGCTCTGTGATGAGGCAACATCAGCGCTGGATCCGGAAACGACGAATGCGATTCTGGATCTGCTCGTGGATATTAACGCAAAACTCGGGTTGACGATTATACTGATTACCCATGAAATGCATGTCATCCGTAAAATATGTAAACAAGTGGCCGTGATGGAAGCGGGAAAAATCGTTGAACAAGGCAATGTACGTGATGTGTTTATGCATCCGCAGCAACGGATCACCAAAAAGTTTGTTGAGCAAGTGATGGGAACCGGCAATGAACATGACGGTGTCGAGGAATTGATCAACACTTATGACAGTGGCAATATCATCAGACTTCATTTTGTCGGCGAAACAGCAAATCAGGCGATTATCAGCCGGACAGCCAAGTTATTTAATATTGACATCAATATCTTGCAGGGAAAAATTACGCAAATGCAGCAAGGCGCATACGGCACATTATTCGTTCAAATCGATGGGGAGCCTAAAGAAATTGCCCGGGTAATAAACCATTTAAGGGATGAAACCTCTGTGGAAGTGGAGGTGCTCCGTGATGTGGAATAGTCTGTTTCCGAATATTGATATGCAGGATTTATGGGTTGCCACATATGAAACATTTTATATGACGATTCTCGCCTTGATTGGTACCTTTATTTTTGGAATATTATTGGGCCTTTTGCTTTATCTGACGATGGATGGTGGCATCTGGCAAAATAAAGTACTCAATATGATCGTTGCCTCGATTGTCAATATATTCAGGGCTATCCCATTTATAATTTTGATCCTGCTCCTCTTCCCGTTCACCGACTTTTTGATTGGCACGATCCGTGGTCCGAATGCGGCACTGCCTGCATTGATCATCGGCTCTGCACCATTTTACGGGCGTTTGGTTGAAATTGCCCTGAAAGAAGTGGATAAAGGAGTGATCGAGGCAGCAAAAGCAATGGGGGCTAAAACAAAAACGATCATTTTCAAGGTTTTGCTTCCCGAATCAATGCCGGCGCTCGTTTCGGGTATTACCGTGACAGCGATTAATCTGATTGGCTATACGGCTATGGCAGGTGTCATCGGTGCTGGGGGACTCGGAAATTATGCATACTTCTTCGGGTTCCAGCGTCGTGAATTTGATGTTGTTTTTGTATGTACAGTACTGATTGTCCTTATCGTATTTTTGTTCCAGTTCATTGGAGATTATATTTCCAACAAAATAGATAAACGCTAAAGGAGAAAATGAACATGAAAAAAGGTTTGGCATTTGTTTCATTATTAACAGTTCTTTTTTTGGTGGCTTGCGGCGGTTCAGGTGACGGCGACAGCACCGAGATAAAGGTTGGTGCATCGAGCACACCACATGCTCAGATTTTAGAGGAAGCGAAACCACTTCTTGAGGAAGAAGGTATCACGTTAACGATTGAAGAATACCAGGATTATGTATTGCCGAATGAAGATCTTTCAAATGGGGAAATTGATGCAAATTACTTCCAGCATATTCCTTATCTGGAGGGACAGATTGCGGATATTGGCTATGATTTCACCCATCTTGGCGGGATTCATATTGAACCAATGGGAATTTATTCCAAAGACTTCAGCAGTATTGATGAGATTCCGGAGGGTGCTGAAGTGCTGATGAGCCGTTCGGTTGCCGACCACGGACGTGTTCTTGGATTACTTGAAAAGGAAGGCCTGATTAAATTGGCGGATGACGTTGATACAGTCGATGCAACAACAGATGATATTGTGGAGAACCCAAAAAATCTGACGTTTTCGTATGACTATGATGCCGCAACATTGCCTAATCTGTATGAAACTGAAGAAAATACCCTCGTCGCGATTAACACCAATTATGCAATCGGTGCGGAATTGAATCCGATGGAAGATGCACTCATTCTGGAAGGTGAAGAGTCGCCATATGTGAATGTGGTCGCAGTCAAGAAAGAGAATGAGGACAACGAAGCAATCAATACATTAGTGGATGTGCTGCACTCTGAGGAAATCCAGAACTTTATAACGGAAGAATTTGATGGTGCGATTGTACCGGTTGACGGTGAGCAGGCGTAATGCAAATTTTAAGGAATTCACTAAGTTTACATGACATGTTACAGAGGTGAATTTCAGCTTTATATATTTTATCCAAGCAAACTAAAGTGGCCATATGTGTTTTGTGCTTGTTATGATTATGGTATGCTTGTTTTCGCAATCAAACGAAAGGATGGTTCACTATAAATAGTGGCATAAAAATGCATTATACTCCGGAAATGGAGAAAGCAATGCAGCAGTCGCACAAAATGGGTTATGTGGAATACGAAAGGAAACTGGAAAAACGCATAGCCGTGGAAAAAAGACGACAAAAAGAATATGAAAGATGTAAACACATGGTAGCTGAAATTGACAGTCATATTCATAAACGATAAAGAAATCCGGTACGCTTTAAAGGGTACCGGATTTTTTCTTTAAAGAGGTTGTTCAAAAATTATTGTTGGGACTCATCCAAGTTTTGATGAAAAATTGCAATTATAACAGGGATTGGGATGGAAGAAGTCGAATACATATATGATTGAAGTCTCAAGGAGGTACATATTTTGAAATTATTAAGCTACAAAATTAAGGGCAACCCCGGACCGGCAAGGATGGGATTTATGCACGAAGAAAAAATAGTTGACCTGCAAGAAACATGGCGAAGATGGCAACGTGCCGGAAACAAAGACAACGAAGCAGATGCTGCTGACAGGCTTTTCCCCGCCGATCCGGTACAGTTTTATGCCGTCGGTCAGTCTGTCATCGAACAGGCCAAAGACGTACAGGCATATGCCAAAACGAATGATGTGAAGGATATTACCTTTAGTCGTGATGAAACTAATCTGGCCACACCGGTTCCGTCGCCATCGAAAATCATTTGTGTCGGCAAAAATTATGCCGCTCATGCAGCAGAAATGGATAGTAATGTTCCGGACCACCCAGTATTATTTGCCAAATTTGCCAATGCGCTGATAGGACCTGATGATCTGATTGAAAAACCGGGATTCGTCCGGAAACTTGACTATGAGGCTGAGCTGACAGCCGTCATCGGAAAACAGGCATCACATATCAAACGGGAAAATGCACTCGATTATATTGCCGGTTATACAATCGGTAATGATATTTCGGCCCGTGATCTGCAAAAGCGGACACCGCAATGGCTGCAAGGGAAAACGATGGACCGCGCAACACCGATTGGTCCTTGGGTTGTCACAGCTGATGAGGTTGGCAGCCCCGGTCATTTAGCCATTAGTTCCTATGTGAATGGTGAGAAGCGTCAAGCAGCAACAACGGAACAACTCATCTTTGATATCCCGTTTCTGATTGAATTCATTTCGTCCCTGATTACACTAAAACCCGGCGACCTGATTATGACGGGAACGCCGGATGGGGTTGGTATGGGAATGGAACCACCGCAATTTTTAAATGATGGGGACACCATAACCGTGGAGATTAACAATATTGGCCGTATGGAAAATCGGGTGGCAGAATTGAATAATTAAGCGATTATATCTAAAAATGGATGCGGATCAAGGTTACGGTTTGCATCCATTATTTTATTTTTATGAGAAAAATATTGCATTAATATAAATTTTATTGCATAATAATACATAACATTTTAAATGACAGTATATCCGGAATCATTATATGCGTCTGTCCAGCCGCGGGAGCCTTCTATTCCGTATGACTGTTTGACTGATAGCCAGAAATTGAACTGGTGGAAGGAGCGTGTGATGTGAATGAAAACTGAGGTTGCCCCCATACATGCCGGTTACCGGTTGAAAGGCCGTCATTTTTTAAAACTTGCAGATTTGTGGCAAGAAGAATTGTTCGGTTTGCTGGAACTGGCTAATGAGCTGAAAAGGAAGCACAAATCAGGAACACAATTCGAACCGTTGAAGGGAAAAACACTGGGCATGCTGTTTGAAAAGCCATCAACCAGAACGCGCGTGTCGTTCGAGGCAGGGGTTTTCCAGCTGGGTGGTACAGGTATTTTCCTGAGTCCGGACCATATACAACTAGGCAGGGGCGAAACAATAGCCGATACAGCCAAGGTCCTGTCCGGTTACGTGGACGGGGTCATGATCCGGACGTTTTCACAGGATATACTTGAAGAATTCGCTGACAATGCCACCATTCCGGTCATCAACGGGTTGACTGATATGTATCATCCATGTCAGGTGCTTGCAGATCTGCAGACGATTCAGGAAGTGAAGGGCGGATTGAAAGGTGTGAAACTTGCCTATATCGGTGATGGCAACAATATGACGCATTCACTGATAATCGGTGCTGCGATGACCGGTATGACGATCAGCATAGCATCACCTGCCGACTGCCAGCCGGACAATGCGATCGTTCAAAAATCCCTGTCAATTGCAAAGCAGTCCGGGAGCAATGTTGAAGTCACATCTGAACCACAGGCAGCCGTAAAGCAGGCTGATATCATTTACACGGATGTATGGTCGAGCATGGGACAGGAAGATGGAAAGCAATATCGTGAAAAACAGTTTGCCGGTTTTCAAGTAAACACTGCGCTATGCTCATTGGCAAACACTGATGCCGTTTTCATGCACTGTCTGCCGGCACATCGCGGTGAAGAAGTCACAACTGAGGTCATTGATGGACGGCAATCGGTTGTATTTCAGCAGGCTGAAAACAGGCTGCACGCCCAGAAAGCCCTGATGACAGCATTGCTGAGCTGAATGAAACGGACATATATTTTCAGCATTATCATAAGGAGAGGATACCATGGGGAAAGAAAAAATCGTATTAGCGTATTCGGGAGGATTGGACACGTCTGTTGCTGTTAAATGGCTGCAGGACAAATATGGCTATGATGTGATCGCAGCAGCAATTGATGTTGGGGAAGGAAAAAATCTTGAATTTGTCAAAAAGAAGGCACTTGATGTTGGTGCTGTTAAATCGTATGTCATCGACGCCAAGTTGTTGTTTGCCAGTGAATATGTTCTCCCGGCTTTACAGGCTAATTTATTATATGAAGGAAAATACCCGCTCATTTCTGCCCTGTCAAGACCACTGATCGCTAAATTGCTCGTTGATATCGCTGAAAAGGAAGGTGCTTCAGCCGTTGCGCATGGATGTACCGGAAAAGGCAATGATCAGGTGCGGTTTGATGTCGCTTTTGCCGGACTGAATCCGGACCTTGATGTTGTTGCACCGGTGCGTGAGTGGTCAATGTCACGGGAGGAAGAAATTGCGTTCGCCAGGGCGTATAACATCCCGGTACCTGTTGACGTCGACAGCCCGTACAGCATTGATGAAAATTTATGGGGACGGAGCAACGAATGCGGGATTTTGGAGGACCCTTGGGTAGAACCGCCAAAAGATGCATATGATCTGACGGTCGATCCGTTTGATGCTCCAGATGAACCTGAAGTTGTTGAAATTATATTTAAGCAAGGGAAACCGGTTTCGCTGAATGGAAACGACATGCCACTGGATGAATTGATTATGGTGTTAAATGAGCTCGCAGGCAAACACGGTGTTGGTCGTATTGATCACGTTGAAAACCGTCTCGTCGGAATTAAGTCGAGAGAAATTTATGAAGCACCAGCAGCATCTGTCTTACTGAAGGCCCATCAGGAACTGGAATCACTGACATTAACACGTGAGACATCACGTTTTAAACCTATTGCAGAGCAGAAATTCGCCCAGACTGTATATGACGGCTTGTGGTATTCACCATTAACTGATGCACTCAAAGCATTCATTGAAGAAACACAACAGTATGTATCCGGAACTGTCAAAATGAAGCTGTATAAAGGCCGTGCTCAGACAATCGGACGTGAATCGGCACAATCCCTTTACGACTTTAATCTGGCAACCTATAATGCCGATGATGCATTCGACCATGAAGCCGCCAATGGATTCATTAAATTGTGGGGACTGCCGACAAAAGTGCATTCCGCCGTCAATGAAGCACATAAAAATGACCAAACACCAACAGAGATTAATACAGATATCGCTGAAAAGGATCCATCGAACCAATGAAGCTATGGGGCGGACGATTTACAAAACCGACGAATCAGTTAGTGGAAGAATACACAGCATCCATCCGTTTTGACAAGAAACTGGCGACATACGATGTTCAGGGGAGTCTGGCACATGTCAGGATGCTTAAAAAATGCGGTATCGTAACTGATACCGAAGCAGATATGATTGTGGATGGACTGCAAACAGTTGCAGCAAAAATTGAAACTGGTGAAGCGGAATTAAATGAAGCACATGAAGATATTCATATGAATGTTGAGAAGCTGCTGATTGACGAAATTGGATCTGTTGGCGGGAAGCTTCATACCGGCAGGAGCCGAAATGATCAGGTGGCACTGGATATGCGCCTTTATTTACGTGATATAGTTCTGGAATTGATCCAATTATTGACCGCCGTTCAGCAATCTCTCTATAAGCAGGCTGAATCCAATATGGACACGATACTGCCCGGATACACACATTTGCAGCGGGCACAGCCTGTATTGTTCGCCCATCATATGCTGGCTTATGTGTTTATGTTTCAGCGGGATATCGAGCGGCTGGCCGATAGTTTGAAACGCATTAATAAGATGCCGCTTGGAGCCGGTGCACTCGCAGGAACAACCTTCCCGATTGACAGGGAGTATGTTGCCCAGGAGCTTCACTTTGACAGTATTTGTGAAAACAGCCTGGATGCCGTCAGTGACCGTGATTTTGTAGTGGAATTTTTATCAGATGCGTCTATCATAGCCATGCATCTGTCACGATTGTGTGAGGAAATGGTGCAGTGGTCAAGCGCCGAGTTTAATTTTATTGAACTGGATGATGCCTTTTGTACGGGAAGCAGCATGATGCCGCAGAAGAAAAATCCGGATGTGGCAGAGCTTGTACGCGGAAAGACCGGGCGTGTTTATGGCCATCTAAATGGAATGCTCACAATGCTAAAAGGGCTGCCGCTTGCCTATAACAAAGATATGCAGGAAGACAAAGAAGGCATGTTTGATACAGCCGAAACATTGCGGGGAGCGCTGTCGCTGTTTGCACCAATGATCGAAACGATGGCTGTCAAAAAGGTGTCAATGTATGAGGCAGTGCGACAGGATTTTTCGAATGCAACTGACCTGGCTGATTATCTGACTGGCAAGGGAATGGCTTTCAGAGATTCCCATGAGGCAGTCGGGAATATCGTCTTGTATTGTATCCATCACAATAAATATTTGCTCGATCTGTCGCTTGATGAATTCCGTTCGTTTTCTGAGGTGATTGAAGCGGATATATTTGAGGCACTGAGTCCCGAGATGGTCGTCAATGCTCGTCAGGCACCAGGCGGTACAGCTGTGCAAAGTGTCAGGAAACAACTTGAAAAAGCAGCTGATCTGCTGAAGGAAAATCATGCATGGTATCAACGAAAATCAAAGCAATAAAGATGTGCGCAAGCCCGGTTAAACGACCGGGTTTTTTCCGGTTCAATCTATTTAACACAAGTCTGGGCATGTATTATAATGAATTGAATACCTTTTAGGTTGAGCAACCGCATCCTGAATGGTTAATAAAAACTTCCTGCTGATTGAGGTTTCACTTTATACGTATCGAATAGCCTCTGAGAGTTGATAATACATTCGAAATGATTTAAGATTATAATGAGAATAGATTGAGAATGGATGAGTACATATCCATTTCCAACAACAGCATCATAACAGTAATTGGAGGTATCAATATGGCAGGCTCAACATTAGAGATCAAAAATCTTCATGTTGAAATTGAAGGTAATAAGATATTAAAGGGTGTCGACCTTACGATAAAAGGTGGCGAATTCCATGCGGTAATGGGACCGAACGGTACTGGTAAATCAACACTTGCTTCTGCTATCATGGGGCACCCGCATTACGAAATCACAGAAGGCAGTGTCCTTCTTGACGGTGAAGACGTTCTGGAGATGGAAGTTGATGAACGTGCCCGCGCTGGTCTTTTCCTTGCTATGCAATATCCAAGTGAAATCAGCGGTGTGACAACATCAGACTTTCTGCGTTCATCCATTAATGCCCGTCGTGAAGAAGGCGATGAAATTTCGCTTATGAAATTTATCAAAGAAATGGATGGCGTGCTTGATGAACTTGAAATCGACAAAAATATGGCCCAGCGCTATTTGAACGAAGGTTTCTCAGGCGGAGAGAAAAAACGTAATGAGATCCTGCAGCTGATGCTCTTAAAACCGGAAATTGCCATTTTGGATGAAATTGACTCCGGACTCGATATCGACGCTTTAAAAGTCGTTGCCAAAGGTATCAATAAAATGCGCGATGAAAAATTCGGCTGCCTGATCATTACACACTATCAGCGCCTGCTTAACTATATTACACCAGATAAAGTACACGTCATGATGAACGGCCGCGTCGTCAAATCCGGTGGACCTGAACTGGCGCAGCGTCTTGAGGCTGAAGGTTATGACTGGATTAAAGAAGAACTGGGTATTCAGGACGAAAATGTCGAGCAAGAAGTCTAAAAGCTAGGAGGGGTAATATGACTGTAGAAACAAAGCTGCCTTACGACCAAGATTATACAAGACAGTTTTCACAAGATAAAAACGAACCAGACTGGATGCAGGAGTTACGCCTTCAAGCTTTAGAGCAAGCTGATTCACTGGAAATGCCTAAGCCTGACAAGACGAACATCACCAAGTGGAATTTCAGCAAGTTCAAACATGATACAGCTAAAGGCGAAAAGATAGCATCACTGGATAAGTTGCCTGAAGATATACAGGATTTCCTTGATCAGGAGAACACACAGGATAACCTGTTAATACAACGTAACCATACGGTTGCCTATGCATCATTAAATAAAGAGCTTGAAGAAAAAGGCGTCATTTTCACCGACATTTTTACAGCACTCAGAGAACATGGTGATTTGGTGAAACGCTATTATATGAAAGATGCCGTATCGGTTGATGAACACAGGCTCACTGCACTGCATGCAGCATTGATGAATGGCGGCGTATTTGTTTATGTTCCAAAAAATGTCCAGCTGGAGGAGCCGCTGCAGGTCATTTTCTGGCAGGAAGATCCTGAAGTTGCCATGTTCAACCATGTATTGGTTGTTGCGGACGATAACAGTTCATTGACATATGTGGAGAATTATTTTTCCCAAAACCATGAGGAAGAAACAGTAGCGAATATTGTAACAGAAGTAATTGCCAACAATAATGCGCAAATTTCGTTTGGCGGGGTTGATAACTTTGCGGAAGGAACAACGACTTATATCAACCGCCGTGGTGTGACCTACCGTGATGCAAGAATTGAGTGGGCACTGGGACAAATGAATGATGGCAATACGGTCTCTGAAAATGTGACACATTTAGTTGGTGAAAATTCATGGTCCAATGCCAAAACGGTTTCGGTAGGACGAGGTAAGCAATCGCAAAACTTCACATCACAAATCGTTCACTTTGGCAAATTTACAGAAGGGCATATTCTGCAACATGGCGTCATGAAAGACAAAGCAAGGTCCATCTTTAATGGTATTGGAAAAATTGAACATGGTGCGTCAAAATCAAATGCCGAGCAGGAATCACGTGTCTTGATGTTAAGTGATAAAGCACGCGGTGATGCCAACCCGATCCTGCTGATTGATGAGGACGATGTTGAGGCAGGCCACGCAGCATCCGTCGGCCGTGTAGATCCGCTTCAGCTGTATTATTTGATGAGTCGGGGCATTACCCGTCATGAAGCTGAGCGCCTCATTATACACGGTTTCCTTGAGCCGGTAGTGGGTCAGCTGCCGATTGAATCGGTGAAAACACAGTTGAGGCAGGTTATTGAAAGGAAGGTATACTAATGGATGTGAAGGCCATACGGGAACAATTTCCGATTTTACATCAGGAAGTCAATGGCTCTCCGTTGGTATATCTGGATTCGTCCGCAACGTCTCAAAAACCGCTTCCTGTAATCGAAGCCGTTGATGCCTATTACAGGGAGGATAATTCCAATGTACACCGTGGTGTTCATACCTTGGGGACACGGGCAACCGAGAAGTATGAAGGTGCCCGGGAAAAGGTCCGGAAATTCATAAATGCGAAGAGTACGGCGGAAGTAATTTTCACACGTGGTACGACAACTTCGATCAATATGATTGCCTATAGTTATGCACGTGCCAACCTAAGAGAAGGGGACGAAATCGTCATTACACCGATGGAACATCACAGCAACTTAATTCCTTGGCAGCAGGCGGCCAAAGCGACCGGGGCATCGTTGAAATATGTATCACTTAAGAGCGATGGTACGGTTTCATTGGATGATATCCGTGAAACGATAACCGACAATACGAAGATAGTCGCCATCACACATGTTTCGAATGTGCTCGGTACAATTAACCCTGTCAAAGAAATAACCAAAATCGCTCACCAGCACGATGCGGTTACGGTCGTGGACGGCGCCCAGGGTGCACCACATATGAGCGTTGATGTTCAAGATTTGGATTGTGATTTCTATGTCTTTTCCGGCCACAAAATGTGCGCACCGACCGGTATTGGTGTTCTGTATGGCAAGCAAAAACTGCTGGAAGATATGGAACCGGTGGAATTTGGCGGTGAGATGATTGATTTTGTCAACCTTTATGATTCCACATGGAAAGAACTCCCTTGGAAGTTTGAAGGCGGGACACCCATCATCGCAGGTGCTGTCGGATTGGGAGCAGCCATAGATTTTCTGAATGAAGTTGGAATGGATAACATTACGGCACATGAACAAAAATTAGCCGACTATACAATGGAAAAATTACGTACAATAGACGGTATAAGCATTTATGGCCCGGAAAAGCGCGCAGCACTTGTTACGTTTAACCTTGATGATGTCCATCCACATGATGCTGCGACGGCACTTGATGCGGAAGGAATTGCTGTCCGCGCCGGCCACCATTGTGCACAGCCTTTAATGAAATGGCTGGACGTGACCGCAACCGCACGGGCAAGCTTCTATTTATATAATACAGAAGAAGATGTCGACCGCCTATTCGATGGAATTTTGAAAACGAAGGAGTATTTTGGGGATGTCTTTTAGCAACCTTGATACACTGTACAGGCAGGTGATCATGGATCATTATAAAAATCCGAGAAATAGGGGCTCTGTTGACGGAGACGCGCTTACCGTAGATATGAATAATCCAACATGCGGCGACCGGATCCAGCTTCAACTGCAGCTGGAAGATGGTATTGTTCAGGATGCCAAATTCAACGGAGAAGGCTGCTCCATCAGCATGTCATCCGCATCAATGATGACCCAGGCCATAAAAGGGAAAAAACTTGATGACGCATTAAAGATGTCGAAAGCTTTTTCTGACATGATGCTTGGTGAGGATGTGGATACGGAGGAAATGGATATGGGAGATGTTGAAGCGCTGCAGGGCGTTTCCCAGTTCCCGGCGCGAATCAAATGTGCAACCCTGGCTTGGAAGGCAATGGAAAAAGGTGTTAAAGAAGAGTAAGCAGCCAATGGTATAACACTTTTAAGGAGGTATATTCATGGCAAAGCAAATGCCAGAATTGGAAGAGTACAAATATGGCTTTCATGATAAAGACGTTTCGGTATTTCGTTCCGGAAAAGGGTTGACACGTGAGGTCGTTGAAGAAATTTCACGCATGAAAGAGGAACCTCAATGGATGCTCGATTTTCGCCTGAAAGCATTGGATACATTCTATAAAAAACCAATGCCGCAATGGGGGGGCGACCTGTCTGAGCTTGATTTTGACGAAATCGTCTACTATGTCAAACCGTCCGAACGTCAAGGTAGAACATGGGATGAAGTACCTGAAGAAATCAAACGGACATTCGATAAATTGGGTATTCCGGAAGCCGAGCAAAAATACTTGGCCGGCGTATCCGCACAGTATGAATCCGAAGTTGTTTATCATAACCTGAAAGAAGACCTGGAAGAATTGGGCATCATCTTCAAAGACACAGACACTGCACTACAGGAAAACGAAGAATTATTCAAAAAATACTTCGGTAAGGTTATTCCGCCTTCGGATAACAAATTTGCTGCATTGAACTCAGCCGTATGGTCCGGCGGTTCGTTCATCTATGTTCCAAAAGGTGTCGAAGCTAAAACACCGCTGCAGGCATATTTTCGGATCAATTCTGAGAACATGGGACAATTTGAACGTACGCTGATTATCGCCGATGAAGGATCATCTGTCCATTATGTGGAAGGCTGTACAGCACCGGTTTACACAACCAACTCCCTGCACAGTGCGGTTGTTGAAATCTTTGTTCACAAAGATGCTTACTGCCGTTACACAACGATCCAAAACTGGGCCAATAATGTGTATAACCTGGTTACCAAGCGTGCCACTGCTGGTGAAAATGCTACGATGGAATGGATTGACGGCAACATCGGTTCCAAATTGACGATGAAGTATCCTTCAGTTCTGCTTAGAGGCCCTGGGGCACGCGGCAACACATTATCGATTGCAATTGCCGGTAAAGGCCAGCATCAGGATGCAGGTGCCAAAATGCATCACCTGGCACCGAACACGTCATCCACAATCGTGTCCAAATCAATTTCCAAGCAAGGCGGTAAAGTAACGTATCGTGGAATAGTTGATTTCGGACGCAAAGCAACAGGTGCCCGTTCGAACATTGAATGTGATACGTTAATCATGGATAATGAATCAACGTCAGACACTATTCCATATAACGAAATCAACAATGACAATATTTCATTGGAACACGAAGCCAAAGTTTCCAAAGTGTCGGAAGAACAGCTCTTCTATCTGATGAGCAGGGGACTTGGCGAAGAAGAAGCCACCGAAATGATTGTCATGGGCTTCATTGAGCCATTCACCAAAGAACTTCCAATGGAATACGCCGTTGAAATGAACCGCCTGATCAAAATGGAAATGGAAGGTTCAATCGGTTAATTGGAGAAATATAATTCAGAGAGCTCGCTTCGGCGGGCTCTTTTCATGTTCCCTCTTTTATAATAATAATCGTTTGAAGTCGTGAAAAAGGGGCATCTAAACATGAAAAAATTTATCGATTTCATGCCCCCATTTCCAATTTCATTTCGATTGTAATGATAGAAAGAGGTTATATGGGTTATGGGGATGGGGTCTGTCCCTCTATGATAGGGGACAGATCCCTGTCCCAATAGCAAAAAATATTCATTCAGCCTGATTCGTGCTAGTATAGATATAGTGGATATGATGGAAGGGATTTTATTGTTTTATGTTATTTGTTTCATCATTGGACTAGCCGCTGCATTTGCCGGGAGTCTTGTTGGTATGGGCGGAGGTGTCATACTGATTCCGAGTTTGCTGTTAATCAGTCATTATTCGGATGCATTCAACTGGGCAACCCCTCAGGCGATTGTTGGTATATCACTGGTTACGATGGTGTTCACAGCTTTCTCATCGACGGTTTCCTATTATAAAAATAAGCAAATTCATGTTAAAATCGGTTTGTTATTTTTAACCGGCAGCATTCCGGGCGGTATATTGGGGTCATGGCTGAATCAGTTTGTCAATGCCGATCATTTCTCACTTTATTTCGGTATCCTGATGATTGTGTTATCTTTTCTGTTTTTGTTTAAACGGGAAAAACAGACAGATGATCAATCATCACAAAAAACCCCCGTATTGTCCGTATTTATCATTTCATTGATTATCGGTGCCATATCTGGTTTATTTGGTATTGGCGGCGGTGCCATGATTGTGCCGGCAATGATCTTCCTTTTCGGGTTATCGATACATACAGCCGCGGCCACCTCAATGTTTGTGATTTTATTTATCAGTATCATGAGTGCAGGTACGCATATTGCTTTAGGCCATGTCGTCTGGGAATATGTTGTCTTTTTTATTCTAGGTGCTTGGCTTGGTGGGACGTTTGGTGCTAAAGTTAATCAGCTGAGTAATAGCAAAATATTGGAATGGGTATTGCGATTAATGCTGATTATCGTTGGGATCAGACTGATTAGCGAGGGATTGATGTAAGGAGCATGTCAATGCAGGAGAAGCTTTATTTTTATTATACAAACGATTTACACAGCAATTTTGACAATTGGCCGCAAGTCGCGGGTTTTTTAAAAGAAGTCCGGGAAAAAAGAGCGGCTGATAGTCAGGAAAATTGGCTAATGGATATTGGTGATCATGTTGACCGGGTCCATCCAATTGCTGAAGCTTTTATGGGCAAAGCGAATGTGCAATTAATGAATGACGTCGGCTATGATTTCGCCACGATCGGTAATAATGAAGGCATTACGATGGCGCATGATGATCTTCACCATTTATATGATGATGCGGATTTTCAGGTGGTGTGTGCCAATTTGCACAGTTTGACAAATACCGAACCCGAATGGCTGCAGTCGACCGTACATATTCAATCGGCCAGCGGGATCAAAATTGGCATTATCGGGCTGACCGCTCCATTTAATGCATTTTATGAACTGCTTGACTGGCATATTTCTGCGCCATTTCAAACATTGGGAAACCATATAAGCAGCCTGAAGGATACAGCAGATATCATTGTTTTAATGTCACATCTGGGGCTCAGTGAAGACCAGGAAATTGCACGCCGATTTACCGATATTGATGTTATCATCGGAGGCCATACACACCATTTGCTGCGGACAGGTGAAAAGGTCAACCAAACACTTATAACAGCAGCCGGGAAACATTGCAGTTTTGCCGGTGAAGTGGTGCTGACGTGGGATCATCATGAAAAACGTCTTGTCGATAAGACAGCGACAGTTTATGATATGACAGAACGTCCCCGTGATCTCGCAACAGAGCAATCACTGAACGAATTAACGGAAAAAGCCGACAAATTGCTTGAACAGACGGTCATTCAATTAAAAAACCCGATCGAAGTTAAATGGTTCCAGCACACCGATATTATGCAGGAACTGACGGAGACGCTTAAAGAATGGACCAAAGCGGATGTCGCTATGCTGAACGCCGGTATACTGCTGGATCAGATTCCGGGAGGGCAAGTCACGTATAAAGACATTCACCGTATCTGCCCCCACCCGATCAATCCTTGTATGGTGGAGCTGAATGGTACTGAGTTGACAGAAGTTATCCGCGCATCTCTGACCAGGGATTTTACAGAATTAAAGTTAAAAGGGTTCGGTTTTCGGGGGGAAATCCTCGGTAAAATGATGTATGCCGGCTTGGAAGTCCATGCTGTTTCGCGGGAAGATGGAAGTAAATACATTAAAACCATATATTTTGATGGTACACCGCTGGATCCCGAAAAATCCTATAAAGTGGCGACAGCCGACACATTTACATTTGGCCGCCTGCTTCCGGAAATTGCCAGATCAGAGGAAAAGCATTATTTTCTGCCGGAATTTTTACGTGACTTACTGGCTCACACATTGCGTCATAAATTTGCCGGTCATTAGATGTGTGTCATGACGCCCTGTTGATGCATAATATATTGTGTATCTGGTAAGGAGGGCTTGATGATCATGATGACTGTCAATCCGCTGGAAGTCGAAGGAATACATTTTACAGCTGTAACAGTGGAGCTTCCCAAAACAAATTTATTGGTTATCTCCAATGACGTCGGCTATATTATGTGCGGCGCGCTGGATGTCGATCTGTTAAATGAAGCTCTTGCAGACAGAAAAGTGATTGCCGGACGCGCCAGAGGTGTCAGAACAATTGATCAGCTGCTTCATGCGCCGCTGGAAAAGGTGACGGATGCATCAAAGGCATATGGCTGGAAACCAGGCATGACCGGAAAAGATGCATTGCTGAAAATAGCGTGAAATTATTCTAACCCCCTTTAAACAAGCATATGTTGTTTTTAAGGGGGTTTTATATGTTGAGGAAGCGTATGGTATTCCGCAGAAGAAAAATATCCAAAACACCGCCTCCATTGTCCAAAATGATCGTATTAACAGCAATTATTTTTGCTTTAATGATTTTTCTCAGTTTGGCGATTATAGATAAAGGCATTAAACCGACTTTAATGGATATTGCCGAAAGAAGAACAGATGAATTTGCAACACGTGGTATCAATACAGCGGTCAGGTTTGCCGAAAATTACAACTATGATGACTTGCTGAATATTACATACGATAACGAGGGTAATGTTGCCACGTACAATTGGAATTCTGCTGTCGTCAGTGAAATAAATCGTGTTGCAACTGATCGGGTGGAAGAGTATTTCCGCTATATGAACACAGGGGAACCGCCCGATTATGAAAACTCCTTGTTCGAACCGGAAGAATTTGAAGACACAACCGAAAATCTTCCGATGAAAGATCCGACAGTCGTGGAAATTCCGCTAGGCCAGGCCACCGGGAATACCATTTTGGCTAATCTCGGGCCAAGGATACCGGTTAATCTGGAATTCGTCGGAAATGTACGCACCAATATTGTACGTGAGGATGAACCGCTTGGACTGAATGGGGCATGGGTGTCGTTATATGTTCAGGTCGAGGCCGACGTACAAATTGTTATTCCATTTATGACCGATGTCACGACAGTTTCAACAGAAATCTATATAGATGGCGGTGCCCTTATGGGCGATGTGCCGGATTTTTATGGAGGAGGGGATGGTCCTTCAATCGCCGTGCCAAAAGAAGATATTACGGAAGAGGAAGAAGAATGACACGTCCATGATTTTCAAAATATCATTTAATAAGTCTTAAATAAAAAAATATAAATAAACTTTGACATAGTAACAAAGTACCGTTATAATATGGACATAAATATCAGAAAAATAAAAATATCCTTGCTTCATTAAATATTCACTGAAGTTTTAAGGAATCATAAGGGGGAGTTTTGACATGGAAACCCGTTCTCAATGGGGGACAAGAGCAGGTTTTATTTTAGCTGCAGCAGGTTCTGCTATCGGGCTTGGTAACATTTGGCGCTTCCCGGCAACCGCGTTTGAAAATGGCGGGGGAGCATTCATGGTTCCGTATCTGATTGCGCTGCTGACAGCAGGTATCCCGATTTTGATCATGGAATTCACCATGGGCCACAGGTATCGAGGCTCAGCACCGTTGACATACAAACGGATGAACAAGAAATCAGAATGGATCGGATGGTGGGGCGTACTGGTTGCCTTTGTCATTTCGACCTATTATTCCGTGATCATTGCCTGGGCAATCATGTATTCGATTTTTTCCTTTAATCTGAATTGGGGTTCGGATACAGAAGGGTTCCTGTTCGGCAGCTATTTGGAAACAGCCGCACCTGGTGAATTCGGCGGTTTTGTTCCCGGCGTTCTTATACCATTGATTATTGTTTGGCTGCTTGTTTTAGGTATTCTGTACAGAGGTGTCAAAAAAGGGATCGAAATGGCGAACCGCATCTTTATCCCGTTATTGGTACTCGTATTTCTCGTTATCGTTATCCGTGCCATTACACTGCCTGGTGCAGTTGAAGGATTGAATGCATTTTTCACGCCGGATTTCTCCGCGCTGGCAGATGGTCAGGTATGGGTTGCGGCGTATGGACAAATATTCTTTAGCTTGTCGATTGCTTTTGCTATCATGATTACGTATTCAAGCTATTTGCCGAAAAAATCGGATATAACGAATAACGCGTTTATCGTTGGCTTTGGTAACTCCAGTTTTGAACTGCTATGCGGTATCGGGGTATTCTCGGTATTAGGCTTTATGGCCGTTCAACAAGGTGTCGGCGTGAATGAAGTTGTTGCTGGAGGCGTTGGACTGGCATTTGTCGTATTTCCGCAAATCATCAACGAACTGCCGGCGCTCAATGAATTGTTTGGATTTCTATTCTTCATATCACTCGTGTTAGCAGGGTTGTCATCGCTCATTTCGATTATCGAGACATATGTAGCAGGTCTGTCCGATAAATTCAACATTTCCCGCCAAAAAGCTGTTATTTTTGGTGGCGGATTCGCAGCATTGGTTTCACTGGTGTTTGCAACCCGCGGCGGATTGAACTTTCTGGATGCCGCTGACTACTTTATTAACCAATTCGGGGTCGCGTTTGTCGGCTTGGTTGAGGTTGTCCTGATTGCCTGGGTACTGCGCAAGCTTGGCGAATTGAAGGAGCATGCGAATGAGATTTCCGATATCAGACTCGGCGGCTGGTGGACCTTCAGCCTTGGTGTTATCACACCGATTGTGCTGGGGTATACGATGTATGATTTATTCAGAACCAACCTGATGAGATTGTTTGAAACGGAAACCGGAAACTATGCAAATTACCCTGATGCATTCATCTTGTATGGCGGCTGGTTTGTTGCTGGCGGTGCATTAGTGGTCGGTATCATTATGGCACTGTTTAAATGGCGAAATGCCAGTGCCGCGAGTGAAAACGAGACACAGAATACCGGGGAGGCGAAGTAATATGACTGGAGGAGCTATTACGTTTATGATCATCTCCATGTTGATTATATGGGGAGGATTGGCGGCAAGTATTATGAACGCTGTCAAAAAAGGTGCAGATAGGAAATAGATTCATTCAATATGAAATACGAACCGTTATTCTATTCGGATGGTGCAGCTTAACTTATAAGAGCCTTTGCCTATATGGCAGAGGCTCTTTGCTAATTTGTGGTTGGGCCACACTGATGGAATGGAAAGGTAAATATTGAAACGCGCTGACACTTCGGTTTAAATTACTGATACACCGCGCAGCAATGACCTTATTCAGACATTCGCTCCCACCTTTGCAAAAATGGGTACGGATCAAACGACGATTCACTGTAACCGTTGTCCTGATACAAGCCATAATGCAGATGCGGCGGGAATTTGCCTGATGTGCCGGGCGGACCGTAGCCGGTAGATCCGACATTGCCGAGGATATCACCTGGCTTAACCACCTGGCCGACTTTAATTTCATCATTGTAACCGCTCATGTGTGCGTAATAATGATAAACATTATTGATATCCCGTATGCCCAGCCGCCATCCGCCGTATAAGTTCCAGCCTTTCATTTCAATAACACCGTATGTTGTGGATTTTACAGGTGTGCCGTAGTCTGCAAATATATCTGACCCTTCATGTATCCTCACCCCTCCAAATCCGCGGCGATCACCCCAATTATTGTTATAGGTGTAATTGTAATCTGTATCAACCGGGAAATCCCGGTCTGTTAAATCAAGCCGGTTGAACCTTTTGAAAACTTTAGCCGTATTCATGATGGTTTGGACGGTTAAATCACGTCTATAGAAATTCCAAAGCGCAATTTTCACCTCGTCCCGCGAAGGACCGTATTCCAGCAGGATGGATGCCATTGTGTATAAAACGTCTTCAGGGTTTTCAGGATTGGCTTTTTTGTCACCGTTTCCGTCCTTGCCTTTCCCCTGGAAAAATTGAATGATGTTTTCGTCTTTGACCATGGAACTATTACCAAGACCATACCAAATTTCATCCGGTATTGATATCGATACAAGCTGATCGTCTTTATTTGCCTCGGAGCTATTCCGTTCATACTGGTCAATTGCAGCAATATAATACCATGGGATTTGTGTTAATGTCTCCGTTTTTTTGTATAAAACCATCCGTTTTTCGTGCAGATCCTGTCCCTCTGCCTGCACAGGATACGTAAAGACGATGACCATGAAGCATGATGTTAACAGGAAGGTTATTATTTTCGGCATTAAGCACACCTCCTTCATTAACGAGCAGGACTAACGAAACGTGGCCGTTAGTCCTCTGGTTGGCTATTTTTCCATTCCCTGTGGTGATTTCTTCATTTCTTCGATAATCTGATTTATCGTGTTGTCGTAGTCATTATCCTGAACACTGGAATTGTGTAAGCTTTGAATATCCTGCATCAAGGTTTCGTTATCCGATACATAGACATCAAAATAACCCGGCAAAATGGAAACTGCCGTTTTGTTGGCGACATCTGCCGCTTTATCGGCATCCAATTCATCTGCCTTATCGTATGCAATCAGCGCTTTGTCATCCGTCACAAGTGTCGCTGCTTCTGAAAAACCATCATTGCGCAAAATGATCCGTGTAATCATATTGGCAAGGCTGGTCCGATCAATGTTGATGTTATGCTGATTTTCAGTTTGATTATCAATCTGTTCTTTTGTATAACGCACATATCCAAGCTTGCTGTCACCGGATGGGTTGGATGGTGTCGATTCCTGCTCCGGATCGAGTTCTTCAACAATCTGATCACGCTCTTCAGCTTGCTGGCGCTCCTCATCTGCTGCATTGTCTGTACCATTACAGCCTGCCAGTGTGATGACTGTCATAAACAATGGGAAAAGTAATTGTCTGTACATGAGTGGCCTCCTTTTGCCCAAAAATTCTTTCCGTCTTAGTTTGCTGTATCAGGCGAAATTCATACAGAAGTTGTTCAAAAACTCCGGTAAAAATGACACGTCGAATAGAGGACTTTATGCTAAAATCGTCCACGTCTTGTGCCAGGCGCAGAAGTCACCACAACACACGCAAGCCCTCTCCTTAGAAAAAAGAATACGAATACTTGCGTGAGATGTTGTTTCATGGAAACATTCCTGGTGCTCAAAGCAGTGCACCGTCTTGAATTTTGACGAACAGGACGTGCTAGTGTCGGCGTTAGCACAGGGTGTTGCAAACTTAGCTAATTTATATGAAGACTATGATTTTAGTCCTGGTTTTCGTTTATTGTGGTGTCTGAGAAAACATGTGGATTTTAAACACATACATAGAGCAGTTTTTGTTAAAATGTTGGTTGAATGCCGCCAGGTTATGATAAACTGAGGATACGTAAGTGGGGGGATGTTTGTGATTGAGTTACAAGGAAAGACATATGAGATCATCGAAAATGAAAAGAACGGATTTCATGAAGAAAGTGTAAAAGAACGTTTTTCCGATATTTTGTCAAAATATGATTTTATTGTTGGTGACTGGGGATATGATCAGTTAAGACTCAAAGGTTTTTATGATGATCAGAATCCAAGAGCCGATTTTGACACAAAAATAAGCACGCTGGATGATTATCTTTACGAGTATTGCAACTTCGGCTGTGCCTATTTCATCATGAAAAAAGTGGACAAGTAAG
>NZ_DATGTI010000090.1:0-5296 GCF_035301925.1 Lentibacillus sp.
AAGGTTGCTTTAATTGCTGCATTTGCAACCGATGCGGATTTGTATATTTTAGATGAACCAACATCAGGACTTGATCCACTTATGGAAAGACTTTTTCAGGAAAGCATTTTAGAAGTAAAGGAAGCGGGGAAAAGCGTACTCTTATCAAGTCATATTTTATCTGAAGTAGAGCGACTATGTGATACCGTTGCGATCATTCGCCAAGGGAAAATAATCGAAAGCGGCTCATTAGAAGATTTACGTCATTTAACGCGAACAAGTCTGTTAGTGAAAACGAAAGAACCGATTGTGCGTGTTGCTGACTTAAAAGGCGTGCATGAAGTTGTCGAAAAGGCTGAAGGGTTATCGTTTCAAGTAGACACAGAAGAATTAAACAATATTATGCAATACATTACTCCATTTGGCATTGTTAAATTAGAAAGCGCACCACCAACATTGGAAGATTTATTTATGCGGCATTATGAAGGGACAGAAGAGGTTGGAGGTGGATCCTAATGGGAAAGTCACTTTATCAACATACTGGAAAATTAACGTCCTTTATTTTACGACGGGACCGAATTAGAATACCGATTTGGTTTATTGCCATTATTGGTTTTGTCATTGCTGTCGCTTATGTTTTTGAGAATGCTTACGGAGAACATGGAGAACGTGAAGCGATGGCAGAAACGATGAAAAATCCTGCGATGATTGCCATGGTCGGAAAAGGGTATGGGATTGATGATTATACGATAGGTGCCATGATGGCCCATCAAATGCTACTTTTTACAGCTATTGCGGTTGCAATCATGAGTATTCTGTTTGTCGTGCGTCATACGCGTGCTGATGAAGAGGCAGGAAGAATTGAACTCATTCGTTCTTTTCCAACAGGGAGACTAGCGAATCTTTCCGCTACTATTATAGTAGCTTTTGGAATGAATATACTTTTAGCTATTTTACTAGGTGGTAGTTTAGCAGCTTTACAAATTGAAAGTATGGATCTAGTAGGTTCACTCATTTTTGGCGCTGCTATTGGAATTACGGGAATGATTTTCACGGCAATTACAGCTGTTTTTGTCCAGCTTTCAGAAAGTTCTCGAGGGGCAACAGGGTATGCCTTCCTTGTATTAATCATGGCATACTTGATTCGTGCCATTGGCGATGTGGGAAATGAAGCAGTATCTTGGATTTCTCCGTTAGGTTGGGTGTTGGAATCGCAAGCATATGTCGAAAATAATCTAGGCCCTTTATTATTGACGCTTGCTGTCGCGCTTTTACTTACTGGGCTTGCTTTTTATTTATATGCCATACGTGATTTAGAGGCAGGATTTCTACCTTCACGTCCAGGTAGGAAGCATGCATCATTTATGTTGCAAGGTCCATTTGGTTTGCTTTTACGCATTCAACGTACAGGGTTGATTGCATGGGCAATCGGAATGTTTATTTTCGGTGTTTCTTATGGTTCTATCATGGGAGATTTAGAATCCTTTTTTGCAGAAAATGAGATGTTTCAACAGATGATTACTCCTGAAGCTGGCTTCACACTAACCGAACAATTTATTACGATGCTCATGTCTGTATTGGCGATGTTGGGAACCATTCCTGTCTTAATGGCCGTATTAAAGCTTGTCGGCGAGGAGAGAAAAGGTCGTACAGAACATATATTAGCACGTGTTGTATCTCGCTTTCGTTTGCTGTTTAGTGGGTTATTGATTGCACTTTTGGCGAGCTTCTTTATGTTATCTTTATCTGGAATCGGCCTATGGTCAGCTGGAAATGCAGTGGTAGATGGAGGGATGGATTTTGGGCGTATCTATGCTGCAGCGATGATCTATCTGCCTGCGGTTTGGGTCATGATTGGCATTGCGGTTGTGTTGATTGGATTTTTACCACGATTGACAAGCTTGATCTGGGTCTACCTTATCTATTCGTTTCTCGTTGTGTATATGGGCGGTCTATTTGATTTTCCAAGTTGGATGGAAAAGTTGACAGCTTTTGGACATATCCCACAAATTCCAGTAGATGAAATGGATTATATGAAAGTAATCACAATGACATTAATCGCCATTGTATTAATAGGAATTGGATGTATCGGTTACCGAAAAAGAGATATAGAAGGATGAAGACTCGTTTAGAAGTTTTCTCCAGATGATAGGGGTGCAGCTTGCGCCTCTTTTTTTTATATGAAAATTAATTCTAGACATTTCGATATACGGTTTAACAGTCTATGTCATTGGAGAAGACAAAGAAAAAATCCAAAAAGTAGCTTCTTCCATTCGTGCAGGTCGCATCACCGTCAATCAAGCACCATCGGATTACTCCGCTCCATTTGGCGGGTATAAGCAATCAGGAGTTGGCCGTGAGTGGGGAGATTAGAATAGATTATCTTTTTGTTAGACAAGCAGGCTGTTCATTTGTTAGTTATTTGTACACTGAATAATATGTAACTTTTCTCTCTCCATCATTGACCAAATTATTTTTCCACCATTCCCATCCATTGTTACAAGTTGTATAAAATGGCAGGAAGTAGTGGATGATGTAATCCCCTACATTTTCGTGCTCTTCTACTGGCGAATATGGTAAGATGATTACGTACTATTTTAAGGAGATATGTTTAAGTGACGCCGTTTAACCCAAACTAGAAAAAACAACATAAGAAATGAGGAGCATCATGAGGGATATTTAAATAAGATTAGTTTCACACAGTTTTTGCTGAATGATTCTTAAGAAAAGCAACTTGATATAT
Source organism: Lentibacillus sp. (assembly GCF_035301925.1). Taxonomy (GTDB): domain Bacteria; phylum Bacillota; class Bacilli; order Bacillales; family Amphibacillaceae; genus Lentibacillus. The sequence continues at coordinate 2,723 of NZ_DATGTI010000090.1, forward strand.
ATTGGAGAGATTTATATATGAATGATAGTAAGAATAAGACGTGGAGGATGCCTCACACGTTTGTTATTGTCTTTTTTGTGATTATCTTGACATCATTAGTGACGTACATAGTGCCAAAAGGCTATTTTGAAGTAACAGAAGTGGAGTACGAAGAAAATGGTGAAATGAAAACAAAAGAAGTATTGGACCCAAATACATTTCATTATGATACAAATGAAGCAGGGGAAACACGTCCTGAAGGGGTAAAATTATTTTCCACTGGTGAGGACACCGGTTTTTTAAATTATGTGTTTGAAGGATTAGTATCAGGAGATAAAAATGGCTCAGCTGTAGGTGTTGTCGCATTTATCATCGTTATCGGTGGTGCTTTTGGGATTGTGATGCATACAACAGCTATTGAATCCGGTATGATGAAGTTAATTCAACGCATGAAAGGTAGAGAATCGCTCATTGTTCCTGTTTTATTTATTGCCTTTTCCCTCGGGGGAGCCATTTTTGGTATGGGGGAAGAAGCGATTGCGTTTGCGATGATTTTAGCTCCAGTGATGGTCGCAATCGGATTTGATGCGATTACAGCGGTATTTGTCACATATGTAGCGACCCAAGTCGGCTTTGGAACATCTTGGATGAACCCATTTAGTGTCGCGATCGCCCAGGGTGTTAGTGGTGTACCAGTATTTTCTGGTGCCGGGTTACGGATGATTATTTGGGCTATTTTCACATTAACGGGTGCTTTATTTGCTTGGTGGTATGCAACAAAGGTTAGAAAAGATCCACAAAGGTCTTTTTCCTATCATACGGATGCATATTACAGAGAAAATAAACCAAAAGATGATGTAGAAGTTTCGTTTAAACTAGGACATAGCTTAGTTATTTTAACCTTATTTGCTGGAATTATTTGGGTCATATGGGGCGTTGTCGAACAAGGGTATTATATTCCTGAGATAGCTACACAATTTTTTGCGATTGGACTTGTATCAGGTATTATTGGTGTTATTTTTAAATTAAATAAGATGAGAATAAATGATATTGCAGAAAGCTTTTCAAAAGGGGCAAAAGATTTATTACCTGCTGCTCTAATTGTTGGAATGGCAAAAGGGATTTTACTTCTCTTAGGAGGAGATAACGCAAATGAGGCTTCTGTATTAAATACGATGTTATATACTGCTGGAATGGCGATAGGTGATTTACCTCAAGTTTTATCTGCTTGGTTCATGTATATTTTCCAGTCGGTCTTTAACTTTTTTGTCGTCTCAGGATCGGGACAAGCTGCACTCACGATGCCAATTATGGCTCCTTTAGCAGACATCGTCGGTGTTACGAGACAAACCGCCGTATTAGCTTTTCAGTTAGGGGATGGCTTTACGAATATCATGGTTCCTACATCCGCTGCTCTTATGGGAACGTTAGGTGCCGCACGAGTAGAGTGGGGTTCATGGATTAAATTTATTTGGAAATTTATGTTACTTTTATTTATCATGGCGTCAGTTGTCATGATTATCGCGGTTTTCATTAATTACTAATTGGAAAGGGTTTTATAGGATGGGCCTTACATTAATTAAGAATGTGCATTGTTATACACCAGAAAATGTAGGAAAGAAAGATATTTTAATTGGTGGCGAAGAAATTATTGCTATGGATGATCAAATCGATATTCAATTTACGGATATGAAGGTGATTGATGGAACAGGAAAAATGGCTTTGCCAGGATTTATCGATAATCACGTCCATATTATCGGCGGGGGAGGCGAAGCCGGTTTTAGCTCTAGAACGCCAGAGTTACACATCTCAGATGCCATTCAAGCCGGTGTCACGACAGTCGTCGGTGTAATCGGAACAGATGGAACGACGCGATTAATGACTAGTTTAGTTGCAAAAGCTAGAGGATTGGAAGAACAAGGAATGACAGCTTTCGTTCACACTGGGAATTATCAAGTACCTGTTCGCACTTGTACGGGTTCGATTACAGACGATATTATTTTAATCGATAAAATTATCGGGAGTGGCGAAATTGCTATTAGTGATCATCGTTCCTCCCAACCGACGATTAATGAACTGGCAAAAATTGCCTCAGAAACAAGAGTAGGTGGCATGTTAGCTGGAAAAGCTGGAGTTGTAAATATTCACGTCGGTGATGGAAAAGACGGTCTACATCTATTAAGACAAATTGTGCAAGAAACAGAAATTCCAATCACACAATTTTTGCCGACACATATAAACCGGAATCCGTCCCTATTTCAAGAGGGCATAGACTATGCCTTGGCTGGCGGATATGTTGATTTCACGACAAGTACGACGCCTGAATTCATCGAAGAGGGGGAAGTACCAGCAACAAAAGCGGTGAAAAAAATGCTAGGCGCAGGTGTTTCCATCGATGCAATGACGATGAGCTCTGATGCACAAGGTAGTTTACCGAATTACAATGACAAAGGTGAATTGGTCGGATTTAACGTTGCACCAATTGATAGTTTATATGCATCATTTAAAGAACTTGTTTTAGAAGCACAAGTTCCACTAGAAGATGCAATTAAAACAGTCTCCACCAACCCAGCGAATATATTGAAGTTAAAGAAA
>NZ_DATGTI010000091.1:0-6790 GCF_035301925.1 Lentibacillus sp.
TGCGGCATCTCCTTTTCATGGACATAGACACCATGCACCACAAGACCTACCCTGTTGTATAACTCAGTACATTTCCTGAGATACGTACGATCACCATCCACATGCAAAACTTTTGCCGGCAGCTGGAAAAAACCGGCTGTATGCTGATAACCGTCCCCTGATTGATACTCGCGTTTATCTTTCATTAATTGATAATCCTGGCGAAACAGTCGGTAGGAAGACGCTTCCTGCTCTTTTATTTTCTGTTTGAGTATTTTTAAATCCCGCTTCCCGATACGTACCAAATCATCCAGAGGCGCATCTGCCGCAAGACGCATATCTTCCCCGTGCAAGATGGCAGTATCCCCTGAGATTGCTGCAATACGGAACAATAAATCATGATTATGTGATTTTCGTGTTACACGTTCACCTGCTGTAAAATTCATAAATCCACCTCATAGCCTCTGATCCGGTGAAAAATAGGTCTCTATCTACAGGCTATGACGTCAGGGGCTGGCCTGTGCTTATTCATTATGAAAGAAAATCATGCAGGAGCATTTAAAAAGCCGTTGCCTCCAATTTGGCAACAGCTTTAGGCTCCGCTTTTGACTATCTTGTAAAATGTATTGGCCAACTCGGCAAACTCTTCCATGTCAAGGGATTCACCGCGTCGTGTTTCATCGATGCCAGCTTGCTTCAGCCCATTTGAAATGGTCCGGTTATCAGCTGCTGATTCAAAATGCCGGATCAAGTTATTCCGCAACGTTTTTCGCCGTTGTGCAAAACATGCTTGTACCATATCAAAGAAAAAATCTTCATCCACGACATGCACAGGGGCTTTTTCTCTCCTCGTCAATTTTAAAACGCTTGAATCAACATTTGGAGGTGGCATGAAAACGCTTTTGGGAACATTCATGACGACTTTGGCTTCGGTATAATACTGTACGGCAATGGACAGCGAACCGTAGCTTTTAGTATTAGGCTTTGCTGCCATCCGTTCGGCCACTTCCTTTTGAATCATGACCGTCAAACTGGCAGCCGGCAAATCTTCGCGCAAAAGTTTCATCAGGATTGGTGTCGTTATGTAATATGGCAGATTAGCAACAACATAAATTGGCTGACTGGGTTTAAACCGGGATTTCAACATGTCAGCTACATTTGCTTTTAAAATATCCTCGTTAATAATCTCGATGTTACCATATCTAGACAGTGTGTCATTTAGAATAGGAAGCAGGCGCTGATCAATCTCATAGGCGATCACCTTTTCTGCACTGACAGCCAGCTGTTCAGTTAAAGCGCCGATACCGGGGCCGATTTCAACTGCACCTGACCGCTCATCAATGCCTGCCTTTTGAATGATGTTCTTCAGGATATTTACATCGATGATAAAATTCTGCCCCAAACTTTTTTTAAAGGAAAAACCATAAGTCTCAAGAATCGCCTTTGTCCGTTTAGGGGTTGCAATCCATTGATTAATCATTGTTTTCCTCCTGAATAACCTGGTTCATCGCTTTATCAAATTGATTTTTCGTTATCTGGAACGTGTTAAGCCGGTTGAGCAGCTGCTTACCGTTCGTATGGCCGATTTGCAGTAATTCACCAAGGCGTTCCCGTCTAGCACTTGCTTTTGAACCGCCGATCAGGCCTGCAGAAATCAGATTTTCCCTTGAGATTTCAGAGTGGTCTTTTTGCGATATTGAATAAACACCCTGAAGTGCCTCTTGAATGGCTTCAGCCGATGCGTGTTCAATTCCAAGGCTCTTATGATCCGGATTTTTTGCACGAGCGGCATCACGGGGCAAAAATGCATGTTTGCACCCGGGGACAGCCTGATCGATGATATGGCGAATCCGATTACCCGGATAGTCGGGATCGGTAAAAATAATGACACCTCGTTTAGCTTGTGCGTGCCTGATCTGTTTTATAATGTATTTATTAACTGCGGAACCATTCGTCTCAATCGTATCCGCATCAACCGCCTGACGGATTTTGGATGTATCATTGCGGCCTTCCACAACAATGACTTCTTTGATTTTCACGTCAATTCCTCTTCTCTTAAAGTGAAACTTCATTCAGCGGAATTGATTTTTATCCCTCTGAATGTTAGGTGAACAGAATCGGGCATTTATGGTCAGTTGGCCGTCGTTTTTGGGCGGGTTACTGACCATTATATGCGAGGTAAAGTAAAGTGAATCTTTTTGGGAGTTCTTATATCCCCCAATTACATGCGTGATACAATAATGCCCCTGCCACTATACCATGACAGGCGCATTATATCATAACTTATTCAAGAACTTTGACTTTGACTGTTTTTCTTCCAAAACTGTTCGCAGCGCTTTTTGATTCGAAATGAAGATCGATCCGGTTCCCTTTGATATGTCCACCGGTGTCGCCGGCTATCGCATTGCCGTACCCTTCAACCCACACTTTAGATCCTAAAGGGATGACATTTGGATCAACCGACACAACGTTGGGATTTTCTTTTAAATTGATGCCTGTTGCTGTATTCCCACTCCCATTGCAGCCCAGACAATCAGTTGTATAGGCACTGGCATTCATATATAGCACATTGCCATTTTGGGCTTCATCATCCTTACGATTGCTGCTTTCTGACGATAGCGTTTTCAGGTTTTGTTCCTTTTCTTTCGTACCAAGTGCCACAATCCGTTTTTCACTTTCCTGTTTTACTTGCTTCTTGATTGTCTCGCGGCTGACCTCTTCACCGTTTTCTTTCGTTATTTCAACCGTTTTGACAAGGACACCTTCCTGCCCTTCCGCAATGACTTGCTCTTTTCCCTTTTCCAAGCTGTTATCCTTTCGTTTTTCAATTTCATATTCAATTGGTTCCTCCACTTTTTCTGTGGACTTTTCAACACGTGTTATCCTAATTTCATCGCCTTTGTTAACCGTTTTATTCAGAGCCGGTTTCACTTTATCCAATTCATCCAGAGCAATATCGTTGTTTTTTAATATTTGTTTAACACTTCCACTTGTCGTCGGTTCTATGTCAATTTCCTTCCCGGCATCAAAAAGCGTCACCTCAAACGCCTTATCAACCGAATAAACCATCTTATCGGTTATGTCAGCTGTATTGGAATGTGATGTTTCATCATGCTCGGTGATAGATATGTTTTGTTCTTCAAGGAATTCACTGATATTGTCAGCCGTTGTGTAGTAAACTTCTTCGTCGCCGTCAATCACGACGGTCAGTTTATTGGCTTCTTCGTATGTAATGGTCATGCCATCTTCAATTTCAGCATCTATGTTATGAGATAAATCATCATGATTGGAATACGTGATCCCTGTCTCTTCAAGCAGTTCCTGAACCGTATCTGCATGTGTTTTTATAGTTTGTTCTTCTCCATTATCAACAATGGCTACCTCTGCTTTGGTTGTTTCAGCAATAATAAATCCTGAAAAAACAATAAGTGCTAATAGCCCAATCCCGGAGAGGGTCCATTGCCAGGCTGATCTCGGCAAAAGATTTGAAAATATTCTCATCTTATTTTGCCTCCTTTCACCGCGACTTTGATTATATAGACATTACTATGCAATTACAACGAAGTTTCGTTTACGGTTCGTTTACAATTGAATTACAAAAAGTAACTATTGTATAACAGACTCCTTTATCCCTCGATATGAGCGCATGTTTAAAATAAAAAAAAGAGGCCGGCATCGTTGCCTGACCTCATCAAACGATCATCCTTTGGCTGTTTCAATTATGGACAAAATTCGACATACTTCATGCCTTTTTTTCGATATTAAAAAAAGTAAAGGCGTTTTCCGTTGTTCTATCACTAAGTTCCTCGAATGACATATCCCGTAGTTCGGCAATTTTCTCAGCAACCAATTTGACATACGACGGTTCGTTCCGTTTGCCCCGGTTCGGATGGGGTGCCAAAAATGGGGCATCTGTTTCAACAAGTAACCGTTCAAGCGGAACTTCGACTGCTACATCTTTTGGCAGTGTGGCATTTTTAAACGTTACGGGGCCACCGAGTGAAATATAAAAATTCATATCCAGGAAGGTTTGCACATATTCGGCTGAGTCGTTATAACAATGCATAATGCCGCCGACGTCACTTGCCTTTTCCTCCTGCAACAGCTCCATAATATCTTTGGTCGCTTCCCGATTATGAATGATAATCGGCATATTGACTTTTTTAGCCAAGGCGATCTGTTTTCGAAAAACTTCTTTCTGCACATCTTTCGGTGACTTGTCCCAATGATAGTCCAATCCCATTTCACCGATTGCCACCACTTTAGGATGGGCTGAGAGCTTCTCGATCCAGGCGAGATCTTCATCAGTCATATCCACCGCATCAACCGGATGCCATCCAACAGCCGCATAAATGGTTTCATATTCTTCCGCAATTTCAATCGCAAGTGGAATCGTCTGACGGTCAAACCCGACAACGACCATATATTTCACCCCGGCATCAAATGCACGCTGTATAGTCTCATCACGATCCTCTAAAAACTGATCTGCATTCAAATGGACATGTGTATCGAATAACATAACACCACTCCTTTTAGCACAGGAAAAGGTCAAACTCGGGTGAGCTGACCTCGCATTTTAAGCGCGTGTTCAAAAAGAGGATAAAAAGGACCGAGAATTTCGAGGCGGCGCAGTTTCGAGCACAAGAAAAGCTTCATTGAATTCACTTCGCACGCAGGAAAAGCGTTCTTCTTTTCCAAGGAGCGGGCTTCTAGCGTTTGTGGTGACGTCGACGTTCGTCACAGGACGTGTCGGTGATTTAGTCGAAGGTCCTCTCCTCTACCCCGACGTGTCATTTTTACCGGACTTTTTGAACAACATCTTAATATTTTTACTTTACGATTGAACCATTTGGCAATGATTGTTCAACAGAGGTCAGAACAACTTGCCCGCTGTCATCTTCACCGCAAAGAATCATTCCTTCAGATTTCTCCCCGCGGAGTTTGACAGGTTTTAAGTTTGTCACACAGATAACTTTTTTGCCAACCAGCTCTTCCGCTTTATAATACTCAGCAATACCTGAGACAACCTGCCGTTTATCAGTGCCTATATCCAGCTGAAGTTTCAGCAGTTTATCCGTTTTTTTCACCGGTTCAGCTTTGAGGACTTCGGCAACACGCATATCCAGCTTCATGAAGTCATCAATCGCGATTACTTCTTTTTGCTCCTGGACCTGTCTTTCTGACGCTTTCGTTTCCGGTGCCGGTTTTTGCATCATGGCCTTGATGGTTTCAACTTCCTTGTCCTCATCCAGGCGCGGAAAAATGGGTTTACCTTTTTGGACGCTGGTCCCCGCTTTAATTTGGTCGTTGTCATGAACACGATCCCACTCGTTTAACGCGGTGTCATCCAATCCAAGCTGCCGGAAGATCTCTTTAGGTGCTTCGGTTAAAAATGGCTGCAGCATAATAGCTATTTTACGCAATGATTCGGCAAGATGGGCCATCACATTGCCGAGCCGCTCTTTATTTGCCTCATCTTTTGCCAGGATCCATGGTTCTGTTTCATCAATGTATTTATTGGTGCGGCTGATCAGCTGCCATAGTGAAGAAAGTGCCACCGAAAACTGCATATTGTCCATGGCGTTTTCGACTTTTTCAATCGTTTCATTTTGCAGCTCTTCCAGTGATTTTTCAATGGCTGTTTCTGATGCGATATATGCCGGCATCTTACCATCAAAGTATTTATTGATCATCGCAACCGTACGATTCAATAAATTCCCAAGATCATTGGCCAGATCGTAATTTGTCCGTTCTACAAAACCTTCCGGGGTGAACACGCCATCGGATCCAAATGGAACTTCACGCAGCAGATAATACCTTAGTGCATCAAGTCCATACCGGTCAGTCAGCTGAATCGGATCAACGACATTTCCTTTTGATTTGGACATTTTGCCGTCTTTCATCAAAATCCAGCCATGGGAAAAGACTTTTCTCGGCAGCGGCAGATCCAATGCCATCAGCATGATCGGCCAATAAATGGTATGGAAACGGACAATTTCCTTGCTCATCAGGTGTACATCTGCAGGCCAGAATTTCTGATACAATGAATCGTTATCCGTACCATAACCCAATGCTGTAATATAATTTGTCAGGGCGTCGATCCAAACATAGATAACATGTTTCGGATCGCCTGGAACTTTAATGCCCCAGTCAAATGTTGTCCGCGATACGGCCAAATCTTCAAGCCCCGGTTTAATAAAATTATTCAGCATTTCATTTTTTCGGGTTTCCGGCTGGATAAAATCCGGATTCTCCTCATAAAATTGGAGCAGCCGGTCAACGTACTTGCTCATTTTAAAGAAATACGATTCTTCTTTCACTTTCTCAACAGGTTTGCCGCAATCCGGACAATGCCCGTTGTCCAATTGACGCTCCGTGAAAAACGACTCACATGACGTACAATACCAGCCTTCATATTCATCCAGGTAAATATCCCCTTTTTTCACCAGCTTGTCAAAGATTTGGGCCACCACTTTTTTATGCCGTTCCTCCGTTGTCCGGATAAAATCATCATTGGTAATTTTTAACTTCTTCCATAAACTTTGAATCCCACTGACAATATCATCGACATATTCCTGTGGTTCCATGTTTTTTTCCTGCGCTTTTCGCTGTATTTTCTGACCATGTTCATCAGTCCCGGTCAGGTACATGACGTCATAGCCGCGCAGCCGTTTATAGCGTGCCATGGCATCACCGGCAACCGTTGAATAGGCATGTCCGATGTGCAGATTGCCGCTTGGGTAATAGATTGGGGTTGTTATATAGAATGTTTTCGTTGTGTTTGGCATGGGCTTTCCTCCTTCATCATTAT
>NZ_DATGTI010000092.1:0-3751 GCF_035301925.1 Lentibacillus sp.
CCCCTTCGCCCTTGACACCTTAATCGAAAACCATTGGCGTGTTTGTCAAGAGCGATGGCGGCAGCTCGAAAGCCTTCTGAAACTTTTAATCCTTATTCTGGAGTTATTTTCATAGAACTTTTTACACTACCATTTTAATAATAGATTCTGCGCTGCCTATCGCCACTACACCCCCTTTTTTTAGTTAGTAAAGCTAACTAACCAACTTATTAAAGAACTTACCACTTTGACAAAATAATGTAAATAGTAAAAAAATACTATCTTTAGAAAGCAGCTCTAAAATCCTTTTAAAGTTTTCATAATGCAAAACACACTTTTTTCAACACGGACATAACGAACTCCGGCGAGCTATTGCCGGAGTTCCTCTTTGGATTTTTACATGTAAATGTGAACGTTTTGGTGACGAACTTATCTTATTTGCAGCCGCCGTTTTTTCATCCGTTGAAGGTTCCAAAAAACATAAATTGCGTCCTTTCTATTATTTTAAAGTTCAAAGTGTCCGTAATTTAAATAGCATATTAAATCGGTAAAACTAACCGCATCAAGGTTTTCTGCCGTACCACTCTCCGGATTTAAACAAAAGAAAGCCGCACAACAGAGACTTATCCACGTTGTACAGCCTCCACTCCCTACTATTCTTCCACATCAACCCATTTATAATTATCCGCACTGACCTGATAGGTGATCAGATTACTGACATCATCTTTTTGCAAATAAGCCGTGCCGGTTTGATAAAGTGGGACGAGTACGGCACTCTCTTCAATCAGCAATTGCTCCGCTTTCAACAAGGCATTCCAGCGCTCCATCGGCTTATCGGCCAGATTGGATTTCGAGTCAAGGACCAACTTGTCATATTCTTCGTCCGAATAACCCGTATGGTTGCCTGGACTGTCGGTGATAAACAGATTCAAATAAGTCATCGGGTCCTGATAATCGCCGCCCCATCCCGTTAAAATCAGCTCGTACTTTTGATTAACGTTAGCGTCCACGCTTTGTTCAGGCGGTACATTTTTAATCGTGATCGTTAGCCCCGGAAGCCTGGACTCCCATTGATATTTGAGGTTTTCGGCAATGGTTTTCGATGAACTGGAATCGGATGTCGTCAATTCAAATTCCAGTTCGTCCTTACCCAGTTCCTGTAGTCCTTGCTTCCAGTGTTCTTTGGCCTCATCAACGTCATAATGGATTAGCTCGCCATTTTCTTCGCGGAAGTCCTCGCCGGTTTCCGGGTTTTCCGACAGCCCTTGTGGCACCGTGCCATAAAGCACGTTTGAGCCGTTATTGAGGATTTCATTGACGATAACTTCCCTGTCAAGTGCCTTATTCAATGCTTTCCGTATGTGCAAATTGGCAAGATCCGTCTGCTCTCCATTTTTTCCCTGGTTCATCTTCAAAAATTTGACCCCACCCGTCAAAAAGGTGTGGTATTCATCATCTGATGCATATTGATCAACAAAATCACCCGTCAGATTCACGCGATCCAGCTGGTCATTTTCGTAAAGATCGACCGCTGTCTGTGTATCTTTCACAACATTAACCTCAATCTTGTCAACGTTGACGGCTTCTTTATCCCAGTACTGATCATTTTTTGCATAAGTCCATGTATTCCCGGTTCCGTTCCAGTCTTTCAGAACAAAGGGACCGTTATACAAGGTATGTTCACTGTCTGTTGCGTATTTATCCCCTTGCTCCTTGATGAACGCTTCAGGCTGCGGGAAAAATACGGCTGTCGTCAATAAATCTTTGAAATATGGTACCGGCTCTTCCAGCGTCACCTTCAATGTTTGTTCATCCAGTGCCTCGACACCGAGCTCATCAACCGGTTTGTCGCCTTTTAAAATTTCCGATGCGCCTGCAACGATCTCCTCAAACTGCGGCCCGTATGCGGCACCTGTGTCCGGGTCAACTGCCTTTTTCCAGGCGTATTCAAAATCGTCCGCAGTAACCGGTGAGCCATCCGACCATGTCGCATCTTCACGTATTTTGAATGTATAAACTCTATTATCATCACTGACCTCAGGTTCACTTGCTGCCATGGCCAATTGTGGTTCTCCATCTTCATCCAGACGGTACAACCCTTCAAATATTTGGTTGATGACATTAAAGCTCATGTCGTTATCGGCCATTGTTGGATTCAAACCGGGAATTTCACCGGAAGCACTCAGCCGGAGCACTTTTTCTTCCTCTTCGCCGGTGTTCCCTTCAGACGCTGTTTCCTCTTGTCCTTCTCCACTGCAAGCGGTCAATACAAGTAAAATCAGCAGTAAAACCGGCAAAATTTTTCGTATGTAATGCATCACGCTTCCCCCTTCTTATTATCAGATAACAGCATCAGGTCCAACTTGATTCATTGTACAATAAAAAAATTGCATCCCCGTGAGAATGCAGTTTGTGTTTTTACGCAAAGACGTATTAAATACCCTTATGCCGCAAACACACTTCCCCACGCCGGTATTATCCGGATCGAGTACAAAGGGTCAGAACGCATTGTCCTTCTCAGCCATAAACAGCTCCCCCAGTGCTTCAATCACTTATGCAATTGCCAATGTATCTATATTAACATGCCGAAATCTATTTTCAAGTTTTTGGACTCTCTTAAATATTTATATATACAGCGGAGATTGTGTAAGGACGCAGCGAAGGCATCCCGCACGAATTGGTGATGTTCTCGCACAAGTCTGAGCCACTCTCGCGCGAGTTTGGGACGCCCTCGCACAAGTTTGGGCCTACCTCGCACAAGTCTGTGCCGCTCTCGCACGGGTTTGGGCCTACCTCGCACAAGTTTGGGACGCCCTCGCACAAGTCTGAGCCGCTCTCGCACAAGTTTGGACCTCTGCCCACCAAGGGTTCTTAAAACAATACATTAAAAGACTTAACCCCGCCACATCAAACAAGGTACAAGCATTTCGTCTTCATGCAACCCGCCGTGTGCACCTTTAAAGAAACCCAGCGAACCTTTAGCCTGCGGTGGATCACGCATCGAGACCAGGCCTGTAGACCGTAATGAAATTTTTCTCATTTTCACGCAATGCGTCAGCAGCTAACGTAGGGATCGTTGATGTAAAATGATAGCCGGAAAAAGTACTGCCTCGATGATGCACTGTGCTCAGCAGCGAACCTTTAAAATTTTTATCCGTAATGGATATTGAATGCACGTCTTTATCCCATAAATGTTGAGAAGCGGTCGGCTGATTAAGAAAAGGATCAAAGTCATCAATCTGTCTGCCATCAAAAAAGCCATATGAGAATACGAGATTCGCAACGTCTTCGATTTCAGGTATGTATGCTGAAAAACTGGTTAGGCCATGTTTAGCCGGAATGGAACCTGTATAAATATACAAAAACGAGTTCGACATCCTATCATGGACAAGGAGCTGATTCATAATCATTGCCCAGTTTTAGAAATGGCCACCGTCCCATTTAACTTAAAGCTCTTTGATCCGCCAATAATCAATGGATCCCCCCAGCAAAACGCCAGAGGGATTCCACGACAACACTATTGCCATTGTTTGATTAAATTATCGGCATGCCTTACCAATGTTTGGGCAGCTTCTTTATCCATTTGGCCATCTTCCTGGTATTTTTTAACCAATTGTTTCAAGCCTTTCATGTGCTTATCTGCCTTTCCCAATGAATCCTTCTTTACATAGTGATCCAATGAAGTCAAATGGGTCTGCAGCAAACGTGCATCACGATCTTTTTCGATTTTACCTTCCTCTGTATATTGATCCACCAATGTTTTCATTACCTT
>NZ_DATGTI010000093.1:0-11458 GCF_035301925.1 Lentibacillus sp.
TCCAATCAGAATATTGCCTCCCAAAACCTGAGTAAGTTAAGAATTGATCATCGGGTGACATTGGACGGGCTTTCCGATACACGTCTGTCCATGCAGCATTTAAAAATTTTTGAGGATGAATATAGTCAGGAGGTGCAGGAAAATTATATTCAGCTTATTCCATTAACACCGTCCACCTCGTTTAAGATGACACAGGGTTGTGGCAGTGTCAGGGAAAGGGCATTGATTTTTGCTGTATTGAAGCGGCATCAATTTTTTAAACTTTACCTGAAAGAATTGGAAATGATGATGACCGATTCTGCTTACAAAGGCTGGGCGGATTGGAAGGATCTGTATGATAAAAGGGTCGAAGCATGTAATGAAAAAACTGACGGCAAGTACCTGAAAACGATGCATTCGAAAATCGATCAATTTTTTCATGAAGATCCGGGGTTTCAACAAGAATTTATAGACGTCGTAGCCATATTTGAACAGCAGGGGGATACAGGAAAACGAGTGGAGGGGCAGACGCACGTCATTCAAAAGCTGAGAAAAATGATGGCGGAAGCAAGTGTTGATTTAATCGATGCAGACCTCGTCATTATGGATGAATTCCAGCGTTTTCCGGAACTGATTAATGCAGAACGTGACAGTGAAACAGCAATGCTTGCCAGTAAATTTTTTAATACCCCCAAGGCAGATCATTCGCAGGTAAAAATACTGCTGTTGTCTGCTACGCCATACAAACCTTATTCGACTCTTGAGGAAATATCGGAATCAGGCAGTGATGAACACTATAAAGAGTTCATGCAGGTTACGGACTTTTTATTTGAAAAACACCCAGAACATAGGCAGACATTCAAACGTGTATGGGAGGACTTTTCAACATCTTTAAGCGAAGTTTCCACACAGGATTTTGCCATGATTTTGGCAAAAAAACAGGCTGCGGAAGACAGTCTTTATAAAGGAATTGCCAGAACAGAACGTATTTTGGAAGAGGAGACTTCAGGTATCAGTGATAGAACGGTCGATAAAGCACCATTGCAAATAACGGAAGATGATGTTGCTTCCTATATCGAAATGGATAGACTAATGCAGGAAGTTGGATTAAAGGACAGGGTTCCGGTCGAATATGTCAAATCTGCACCGTTCCTCATGTCGTTTATGGATCATTACAAGCTGAAGGAAAAAATAACGCATGAAGTAAGCAAACATCCTGTCAGCAATGCAAGGCTAAAAAATCCGCTTTTATGGGTAGATGCAAAAGTCATTGCAAGATATGGCAAATTACGTGAAACGAATGCGAGACTGTCAAAATTAAAAGAGATTGCACTATCTGATGGTACCGAGCGGCTGATGTGGATTCCGCCGTCACTGCCATATTATGAATTCGACGGGTGTTACAGAGGGATGGATTCCTTTTCCAAAGTACTTGTTTTTTCCGGCTGGGAAATGGTTCCACGCTCTATTGCGACACTTCTATCTTATGAAGCAGAGCGGAAAACGGTCGGGGAGTTAGTGCGGAGAACACCGAAGAAAAAGCGGTCAAAGGCGTATAAATATTTTGCAGAGCAACGATTTCCCCAACCAAGATTAACGTTTACATTAAGGGACAATGTACCCGCCAACATGAATCACTTAACACTTTTATATCCATCTGTCACACTTGCAAAGCTTTTTGATCCGATTGATGTATTGAACCGAGGACTGACATATGAAGAGATTAAGGGGGAAATTAAAGAAAAACTGACTAAATTATTGGATGGACTTTCCTATGAAGTAAAGACAGATGACACAAGGCGTGATGAACGATGGTATTATATGGCCCCACTGCTGTTTGATTTGGACGAGACAGTTATTCAGAACTGGTTCGAGCAGGATGTTCTTCTTTCAGCAGATGATGAAGCGGAGCAGAAAAAAGCGGAGGACCTTGCGGGAATCGCCAGGCATTTTGAAGTGCTGCGGGAAGTATTTCATGAGGATTCATTACCGGTGCTAGGCAGACAGCCGGATGATTTGCTTGATGTATTAACGGCAATGGTGTTAGGTTCACCTGCAGTTTGTGCATTACGCTTAATGAAGGATGCCGATAGTGAAATCATTCCTCACGTCATTCAACTTGGAAAAACGATAATTGATCGCTTCAATTTACAGGAAATGACTTCAGTTGTCGCGTTACAATATGCAAAAGATGCTCATTGGAAAGGTGTTCTGAAGTATTGTGTGGATGGAAACTTTCAAGCAATGCTTGATGAATATGCCCATATGCTGCTGGAAGAAGGCGGGCTGAACAGAATGGAAACGCAAAAGCGCAATAAGCGTCTTATGGATGTGATGACGACCGCATTGAAGTCCCATTCAGCAAGTTTAAATGTTGACACCTATCAATCGTTTCAAAAACGTGTTTCGAGTGGTCAATCGGGCAATAAGGATACATCCATTAAAATGCGAACGAATTTTGCGGTTGGATTTTATGATAAACGGAATGCTGATAGATCCAAAGACCGTAAAGATAATGTCAGATTAGCCTTTAATTCACCGTTTCGTCCATTTGTGCTGGCAACAACCTCCATTGGTCAGGAGGGGCTTGATTTTCATTACTACTGCCGGAAAATCATGCACTGGAATCTGCCGTCCAACCCTATTGACCTGGAGCAGCGGGATGGCAGAATCAACCGCTATAAATGTCACGCCATCAGACAAACTGTCGCAAATCGTTATGGGGATATCTCTTTTGATACAGATATCTGGAATGAAATGTTCAGCCGGGCAAATGAGATGGAAAGAGACGATTCTACTTCGGAACTTGTACCATTTTGGTCATTGCCGGGAGAAAAGGGAAATGGAATTGAACGCATTTTTCCATTATATCCACTCAGTCGGGATGGCGCGAAGTATAACCGTCTGATGAAGATTTTGACGCTTTATCGTTTAAGTCTCGGTCAGGCGCGGCAGGAAGATTTGCTTGATCATTTGTTGCGTAATGATGTAAAAGAAGAACAACTGAACGCGTTATTCATGAATTTAAGTCCGTTTGCGAAAGAGAAAGAAACAACAGAAAATCCTTTAGCTCATAAATAAGATAAAAGGATGCTGACGTTAGTTCAATAGGTGAATATGAATGTTTCGGTCGGCCATTCCGGAAGATCCCGGGTGGCTTACTTTTATTAGTTTAATGATTCCGATGAGTTAAGGGAACGTTTCACTGAAATTCTTGAACATATGGCTACGATTGCAGCAGAAGAGAAGGAATATGCACCAACTTATACAACGGGTCAGTTAGCCAAGTTTTTTGGCGTTTCAACTACAACGATTAATAATTGGATTAAAGAAGGTCGTTTTATCGGAGTGGAACGTAAGGAACGCAATAAACAAGCAAGAATATCCGCTAATACACAATATATTGCACCATCTGGAGAGTCTCTTTCAGTAAAAGAAGTTGTAGAAATGTACAATGAGCAAGATACTGATGCTGATGAGAGAAAAAATGATAAAGAGGAGTATGTTTTTTTAGTTAACCAGCTGGGCATGTATGAAGATAAGTATGGGGGAGAATACGAGAAAACGCTTGCGAAGAAATCTTTCAATGATATGACAGCTGAAGAGCAAACGGACGCAGCAGCATGGAAGTATTTCTTAAAACGGATGGAAAATGTCAACAAACCTGACTAAAACGAATGATCGTTTTTTAGAAAGAGCTTTCTCACATTTAATTGAAGAAATTCTTGATGGAAGCAGTGGATTTTCCTCTACCCCAAATTCCATTTCAACCTGAAGTTCGTTATATGTCAAATTCTATCTTTTGAAAAAATCATATGTCCAACGTATAATAACTCCAACCAAACAAAGGAGCATCAACCTATGTTTACGAAAAAATTATTTTACCAGGATCCGTACTTACGCTCGTTTTCTGCCAGGGTGTTAACATCTGACAAGGATGAGCAGGGTCGTTTCTACGTTGTGCTGGACCGGACAGCTTTTTACCCGACAGGTGGCGGGCAGCCGCATGACACCGGTACATTGAACGGTATCCATGTATATGATGTGGAGGAAGCCGATGGAGAAGTCCGCCATTACATAGAAGAACCTGTTGACATTCACCATGAGATCACAGGTGAAATCGACTGGGAGCGGCGGTTTGATCATATGCAGCAACACGCCGGCCAGCATATTCTGTCGGCGGCATTTGAGGAGATGTTTGGCTATCAAACGGTCAGCTTTCATTTGGGACAAAAAATCTGCTCGATTGATCTGGATACCGCGGATTTGACGGATGAGGAATTAATGCAGGCGGAGAACAAGGCGAATGACATTATTTTGGAAAATCGTTCGATCGAGACGAAATGGGTGTCAGCGGATGAACTTTCGCAGTATCCGCTCCGAAAAGAAGTCTCTGTTTCAGACAATATCCGGCTTGTTATCATTCCGGATTTTGATTATAACGGCTGCGGCGGGACGCATCCTGACGCTACGGGACAGGTGAGCGCGCTTAAAATGCTGTATTGGGAAAAACAAAAGCAAAAGGTACGGGTCTATTTTGTCTGTGGGCGAAGGGTATTGAAAAAGCTGGGCGCCAAACATAAGGTGATTCAATGTTTAACCAATACACTGAATGCGCCACAGGAAGATTTGAATGAAACAGCAATACGCGCGTTACAGTTGAACAAAGATCAGGCGAAAACAATAAACGAACTGAAAAGGGAACTGATTGATTATGAGGTTGATTCCTATATAGAAAAGGCGGAGGAGAGCGACGGCCGGAAAATCATCAAAGCAGTTTTCGTGGGCAGACCTATGCCGGAACTGCAGCAGCTGGCAAAAAAGACTACGGCAAAATCCGATGACATGATTGCTGTGCTTGTCAACGAAACTAACGAAAAGCTGCAGCTCGTCTGTGCGAGTGGAGAAGCTGTCCACGCTAACATGAATGATCTGCTGAAGCAGGTTCTGCCACTGATCAATGGAAAAGGTGGGGGGAATGCTAAAGTTGCACAGGGTGGAGGCGAACGTATTGTGTCACCTGAAGCGTTAATAGAAGCATTCGTTCAGGTACTTTAAACAAATCAGGTTGTCGAACGCTTTCGCATGTTCCTATAATTCGTCAATGGCGTTTACAGGGACGTAATCAGGAACAGCAAGACAAGGCCGGGGTCAGGTCCCGAACATTTGGAAATAGTGCCAGAGCTCATAATATACCGTGACTCTGCTACGTTTTCGATCTATTAACATAGTAAGCGGATTTGAACCGGAAAATCAGCAGGCAGGACAGCCGCTCTCTATGATAGAATAAAAGAATGTGTGTACGAAAATATTACACACTGATTATCAACTTAGGAGTGGAACAACTTTGGACAAAAAAGACATAGCAGATATACGCAAACAATTTAAAGTGGATAATGATTTATTGACCATACATGATATTTTTAATGTGTATATCATGAAAGAATCGAGTGAGGTTTACCATCACCAAAGTATGCCGTTTGAAATGCTGGAACAGGAACAGCAAGAACTGTTTATGGACAATTTTAAAAAAGTGCTGTCAGGCCAATTGGATGAAAAGTTATTTGAATTAAAGTTTCAGCGTGATGTGGAAAACAACAGTCAGCTCATTCTTCATCAAGGTCTGTTAAGCAACGATACTGAAGAATGGAAAGGGCAAATGCTTCAGCTCGTCGAAAAAATGCTGACGAATAAGCAATATGAAATGGATATTGTCGTCACCTTTATTCGGGGCGAGTATATGAAGCCGATGAAGAACATGCGTGAAGAGGCAGAAGAAAGTGAACGGGATACCGTTTATTCCCATCCCTTTATTTTGTGCAGCGTAAACAAAACGCAGGATCCGAAAAAAGAACTGCTGTTTGACTATACTGAAAAAGCGTTTAAGTATAATATCGTCGTTGATCCGATTATCAATCTGAAAGCGCCGATGTCAGGCTTTTTATTTCCTTCGATTACAGATAATGCATCGGACGTCAACCATGTGCTTTATGCGGCAGGAAAGAAGAATGAACCGGATTATCACTTTATCGAAGACGTCTTAAATGCGGAAGACATCATGACGGCGGCACAGGATAAACTAGTTTTCGAGGAAATTGTGAAAAACGTAGCCGGTGATCAAGCCATCCATACATCCACGCTATCGAATGTATATGACGAGATTCATCAAGTCGTGGAAGAAAATGAAGAGGAAGGTCGGCCAAAATTAGATTACAAGGATGTCGAAAGCATTTTAACAAACAGTGGGATAGAAGACGTTAATACGGAAAAGGTGGCGTCCGCGTTTAAAACAGTGGTTGATGATGAACAATACGAGTTTAAAGCGAACAACATTGTCCCGAAATATGATTCAAAGTCGATTAAAATCGAGACGAAAATCGCGAATATCGCCATCAGCCCACAAGATTTAAGACATGTCCGGCAAGTCCATTTCAGCGGAAAGCGTTACTTAATGATGGAAGTGGATGAGAATGCGGTGATTGAAGGCTTTGAAATGATTCCGGAAGCATTGTTTCAAAAAGCGCCGGACAATGGGAAATGATATGCTGAAGTAGCCTGGAAAAGTCAGTTCAAACCAAAGAAGGATACACTGATATTCAGACATATAGGAAGGCAGAGTGACAGGCTCCTCATCCCGTTTTCGGGACCCATGACAAGATGCCTGTCATGCCTGGCGCGAAATAGCCAGTACTCCCGTTATTTAATAAGTAATTTCATTAGAAAGCAGATTGGTAAAAGAATCAGTTGTCAAGTTTTTCTTTACAATTGCCAGAGGCACTTGAACCAAGAATTCTTATATTTTGGGTAAAGACCGGAACCTCACTGTCCGATCTATAACTCACACAACAAAGCCCGTATCGCTATCAAATAGTGATACGGGCTATTGACCGAACCCTGTTATGATGATTGAATGGGAACTGAAGTTTTCAAGAAATTCTTATGAAACAGTCTCTTTCAATTACAGGTGTTTTAAAATAACTTATTCTCCGATTTCAGTTTCATAGCTTCTGCAATAATTTGTGGCAGTTTCGTATTATCGTAAAAACCGGAAAACTTATCAGCTTTCGGTCCGTATGCATAGACCGGGATGTCTGCACCTGTGTGATTTGTGCTTGTCCATCCGACACGTGCTTTGTCACTGATAACACTGTTAATGGCCAATGCAGCATTGTCTGCTTCCTGGATTTTCTGGACTTCCGCTTCTGTTAAGGTCATGCCAGTAGATGACTCAACGACTTCACGGGCGTTAGAGCGTTCGTTGTTTAGCTGAGATGCCATATGATCACCTGTAGCTGTGACATTTTGCAGGATATCGGCATTCAGTTCCATTGAGTCGTTTGTGCCGGCAGTCATACCGCCTGTGTCATGGTCAGGCGCAACAACTACCAGGGTCTCACCGTCTTCTTCTGCAAATTCGACAGCTTCCTGTACAGCCGCTTCAAAAGCCGCCGTGTCTGACATAGCCCAAGCAGCATCGTTGGCATGTCCTGCCCAATCGATCTGGCTGCCTTCAACAGTCAGGAAAAATCCGTCTTTGTCTTGTTCCAGTGTATCAATGGCTGTTTCCGTCATGGCAGCGAGACTTGGCTCTTCCGTTTCATCCCGGTGCAGTTCGGGCGAAAGTGCATCACCGGCAAACAGACCAAGGAGTCCTTCGCCTTCTTCGACATCCACATCAGCTTCTGCTAATTCTTCAGGATTTTCTACAAAATCCATTCCTTGCTCTTTGGCTTGTTTGATTAAATTGGCGTCTTCCTGATTGCCGCCTTCAGATGCCGGGAGAAAGTTATTTTTGCCGCCGCCAAGCATGACATCGACGTCGCTGTTAACAAGCTGTCTGGCAATCTCAGTTTCATTGTTGCGGTCATCCACATGTGCTGCAAAAGAAGCCGGTGTCGCATGGGTGATGGTTGATGTCGCAACCAACCCCGACGCTTTGCCTTCTTTTTCAGCAGCTTCCAGAATGGTTTCGAGATCATTGCCCTTCGGATCAAGACCAATCACACCGTTATTCGTTTTTTGACCGGTTGCCATGGCAGTCCCAGCTGCAGCAGAGTCAGTTATGTCCGAGTTTGCTGAATGAGTGGTGTACATCCCCTTTAAATGGTCGTCCCAAACGGCTTCTTCTCCTTTATACACCCGGTAATTGGCAGCATAGGCAGTACTGAACCCATCCGGAATCATATAGATGACGTTTTCGACCTTATTATTTCCTTTTCCATTTCCCGGCCCTGCCCAGTCTGGTGGCCCAGCCCAATCCGGTGGTCCAGCCCAACTCGGAGGTCCTGCACTTGCCGTTCCAAGACTTAAGCCGGAAAAGACAAGCCCAACACTAAGTGCTCCAATACCAAGTTTCTTTAACATGTTAGCCCTCCTTTTTAGTTTCTGGTTAAAGCGTAACAGCCGGATATGATGCTGGTATTAATTGTGAGTAAAAAATCTATGAAAATTTCTCCTACGATAGTGCTGGTCCGTTTTTCATAGATAGGTGATCAAAAACAATAAACAGCAGAAGTCCTAGGCAAATTGACAGGTGTTGTTAATAGGAAGAAATTCAGACGCATCACGCGATTTTCGTATGAGTAAAATGTTTACGGGAAGGGAGATAGGAATGGGAATATTCTGATATTGGGGTTCCGTGGGTGGAATCCTAATATCAGAGAAGGTTAAGTCTTTATTTCAATAAATTGGCCAATCAAATAAAAAATGATTAAAATCAAAGTGTAAAGATTTTCTATCAAACCGTATTATGCGAGGTGAACGCTAAGTAGTCACGGGACAGATCGTTCTATCATGACTTGGTTAATCCGGAAATAGTATCATTGACGAATAATAAGACACCATTTCCTCAAAATAATGGCAATGGTCCTTGTGCGGAAAGGCAGTTGCCATTATAATTTTTTAACAAGAAGCATTAAGGAGTTGTACGGATGCAAAACGAAAAACGCGTCATTTTAGACTGCGACCCGGGACACGACGACGCGATATCCATTATCTTAGCGGCTTCAAAGGTGAGTCTGCTCAAGATTGAAGCCATTACAACAGTGGCAGGGAATGCAGAAGTTGAAAAAAATACGTTAAATGCCCTTAGAGTATGTGACATCGCCGGGTTAACAGACGTTCCTGTAGCACAGGGGTCGCCGAAACCGCTGTTTAAAAAGCGGGAAATAGCTGAGGAAATTCATGGGGAAACAGGGTTGGATGGGCCGGTGCTTCCGAGTGAACCCGTCAATAAACCCGCTCAGCAGCATGCGGTTGATCTGATTATCAATAAAGTGATGGAATCGGATGGTGATCTAACGTTAGTTCCGACCGGGCCACTAACCAATATTGCCCTGGCGATGATTATGGAGCCAAACATTATTCCCAAAATCAACGAAATTGTTTTAATGGGTGGCGGTACATTCGGCAATTGGACACCGGCTGCTGAATTTAATATCTACGTGGATGCTGAAGCAGCTAAAATTGTCTTTGAAAGTGGCGTTCCCATTACCATGTTCGGCTTGGATGTGACACACCAAGCCCTTGCGACACAAGAAACAGTTAATGAGCTTTCTAAAATCGATAATCCGGTTTCGCATTTTGTTGTCGATTTATTAAAATTTTTTATCAAGACAAATCACGATGTGTTTGGGATGGATGGCGGACCCATTCATGATGCTTGTACGGTGGCATACTTGATCGACACTGCCATTTTTGATGTTAAACATGTTCGGGTGGATATTGAAACCACAGGGGAATTGACGTATGGCATGACGTGTGTGGATACACTCGGTGTAACGAAAAGAACACCAAATGTAAACTTCGCCTATCAGTTAAACTATGACAGGTTCTGGAATTTGTTTAAAAAAGCATTAAAATCTTATACGAATTGATGTGGATAGCGGCATCATAAGCGGCTATCCTCCATCAACATTATTTCACGTAGTTGCGTGTTCTTCAATTTTTTTCTCACTTGTTTTCCCCAACTTTTCACCGCATCAACAGTAGTATTTTCTTGTTCGGCAATTTCTTTGTAGGGCATTTCCTGAATAATATAGCCATACACCCATTTCCATTGATTTTCCGTCAGTTGGGATTTGATATGTTTCCAATGACTGGCATCATCCAACGGGAAAGATCGCTCGTTTACGATTGGATTGGAGGCTTCTGTGCCCCTGTGATGATTGCCGTCGGTGTCTTGTATTTTTTGTGCCTGGATGGCCTGCTGCTGGTTCTCATGGTGGCGGTTTTCCCGGCGCATGTAATCAATCAGGCGGTTCCGGATCATGTAATTGAAGTACGTTGCCATGGGACCTTTGTCCGGTTGATAGGTTTCATACGCATTCCACAGTGCGACTAAGCCTTCCTGAAAGAATTCCTGATGCGGATCGCGGATGTTCATTTTATGGATTTGGTAATGAATCCGCCGTTCGTTTTGCTCAAAAATTTCTTCAAATGAAAGTTTGTTGTCCATGTGACAGCTCCTTTAAGTGTGGTGATGGTAGTTCCTAAAATGTCCGATACCAGTTTTTAAACTGAAAATGATTTACTGCAAAATGACACCTTTTTCTTACCACACACGATAGTAGATATGACGCTTTCTATTATTACAATCGAATGTCAGGGGGAAAAGGTGTCATGTAATTAAAAATATTTTATCAATCACAAAATTCAGTTAAAAATACTGCCAAGTAGTTCTTCTTTTAAAAGAGTGATAGTGTTACCCTGGTAAAGTCAATAGGGGTTTGTTTAAAATTCAATTTGAAAAATGTTGTCTATCTGTTATAATAGTATCAAATATTCAGAATATACTATCCAGTAGGTATAGATATTTAAGGGGGGAATAAAAGGTGGATTTTTCATTCACAGACAAAACAAAAGCATGGCAACAGAAATTAACAGCATTTATGGAAGAACATGTGTATCCGAATGAGCGCGTTTACAAAGAACAGCTGAACGAGCAGGAAAATCGATGGTCTGCTGTTCCGCCGATAATGGACGAATTAAAACAAAAAGCCAAAGAAAAAGGTTTGTGGAACCTGTTTCTGCCTGACAGTACATATGGAGCAGGGCTTTCGAATCTGGAATACGCACCGCTCTGTGAAATTATGGGTCGCTCCATGATTGGGCCGGAAGTTTTTAACTGCAGTGCGCCGGACACGGGCAACATGGAAGTTTTGGAACGATATGGATCAGAAAAGCAAAAAAAAGAGTGGCTTGAACCGCTATTGGCAGGAGAAATTAGATCGTGTTTTTCCATGACAGAACCCGATGTTGCTTCAAGTGATGCGACCAATATCAAGGCAAGCATTAAAAGAGATGGTGATGAGTATGTGATTAACGGCCGCAAATGGTGGTCATCAGGAGTAGGAGACCCACGTTGCAAACTAGCCATTGTGATGGGGAAAAATGACCCTGATGCGCCTAAGCACGAACAGCAGTCGATGATTCTCGTTCCACTGGATACACCTGGCGTAACGGTTGAACGAATGCTTCC
>NZ_DATGTI010000094.1:0-11220 GCF_035301925.1 Lentibacillus sp.
ACCTATCACATGGGAGGGGTTAAATGAAAAATCGTCATTTGTTGTCAATTCTTTCTTTTCTGTTGGTTTTGGCGCTTATCTTCCCTGCTTACACATCTGCTGACAGTGAGGGTGGGGATGTAAAAGAAGATTGGATCCGTCAAAAGATGAATGACATGACGTTAGCGGAAAAAATCGGACAGTTATTTGTCGTCCATGTTTATGGAAAGACACCGACCGACCCGGATTATGAGCAAATCAATTTAGATAATAACCGCGGAGGGAAAAATTTCAAAGAAGTCATCGAAAATTATCATATCGGTGGCGTGATTTATTTTAACTGGACCGATAATATCGGAACGCCCATCGATACCGAACAAGTAAATGCGCTTTCAAACGGCCTGCAGGAGATTGCAATGGATCAGGATTCCGAAATTCCTCTCTTTATTTCAACCGATCAGGAGGGAGGGATTGTCCAAAGGGTGACAAGCCCTGGCACTGTCTTTCCGGGCAATATGGCGCTTGGTGCGACACGTTCCGAGTCGTATGCAGCTGAATCTGCCGGTATTCTGGGCAAGGAACTGAGCAGTCTTGGGATTAACATGAACTATGCCCCTGTTGCAGACGTCAATATCAACCCGGCAAATCCGGTTATCGGTGTCCGGTCTTTTGGTGAAAATCCTGATTTGGTGTCGCGTCTGACTGTTGCACAGGTAAATGCATATCAGGAAGAAAACGTGATCGCATCAGCGAAACACTTTCCCGGTCATGGTGATACCGATGTTGATTCCCATTACGGGCTGCCGATTATCAATCATGATCTGGAGACACTGCATGAAGTGGATTTAAAGCCTTTTAAAGCAGCAATTGAAGCGGGCATTGATTCAATTATGACAGCTCATATTGTTGTACCGGCTCTGGATGATTCCGGACTCCCGGCAACACTGTCAAAACCGATTCTTACCGATTTATTGCGTGAAGAGATGGGTTTTGAAGGATTAATTATCACTGACAGTCTCGGCATGTCAGGTGCAAATGTTGTACCGGAAGATCGTGTTGCCATTGAAGCGTTCAAAGCTGGAAACGATGTTCTGTTAAACCCGCCTGATGTTGAATTGGCTTATAACAGCATGATGGAAGCTGTCGAAAGCGGGGAAATCAGTGAGGAAAGAGTAGATGAGTCAGTCTACCGTATTTTAGAGGCAAAAATGGACAAGGGCCTTTTTGACAATCCGTATACTGATTCGGACGCGATCGAAAACATCGGTATGGGCGATCATTTGCAGACGGCAGACGAAATCGCCAACAGAAGCATCACGCTTGTCAAAAATGACAATGACATATTACCGCTGAATGGTGACGATGATGTATTCATTACCGGTCCATCATCAGCGAAACCAGATTTGCTTGCTGATGAGTTAAATGAGAAAGGGATAGAAGCGAACAGTTTGGCAACGGGAACAAGCCCGACTGATCAGGAAATCGATGAAGCTGTCGCGAATGCTGAAGAAGCGGAAAAAATCATTGTCACGACGTATACTGCCAACACAAATGAAGCACAGGAGCAGCTGGTGCATGAGATTGAGGCAACCGGCAAACCGGTTACTGTGGCAGCCATCCGGAACCCGTATGACCTCATGGTTTTCCCGGAAGTAGATGGTTATTTAACAACATACGGTTTCCAGGATGTGTCGGTAAAGGCACTGGCAAACGTTATCGCTGGTGATGTCAATCCATTCGGGAAGCTTCCGGTGACGATCCCGGACTTGTATGACTATGGGCACGGGTTGGATTATGTGGACACCCCACAGAACGCCGACGGTATGAAGACACTCGCTGAAACCCTTATGGAAGAGGGAGAAATTGAGGATGATCGTACGGCAAGATCCATAGATATTCACCTGACGTCCGTAAGCCATTATGAGAAAAAAGATTTGGCAGAGAAAGTCGTTAAGCATATGGAAAGTTTCAAGCAATTGCTCGATCATCACAAAGAGAATGAGATGATCACGGCGAAAGCGCATAGCTACCTGATGACTGAAACAGATCAATTAATTGAGAAGTGGTCGACGGAACAATAGAAGTTGTCACATGACGAAAGCAGATCAAACTTATTTTGACTTGGGAAGGTGTTTATCGTATGAAAAACCATGGTTCAACAGGACCGAATCTGAAAAAGAAGTATGCAAGCGTGGTTTTTCAAATGTTTGCCGCTGCTTATTTATTATTTGGCATCGCTTTTCTGCTGACGTCGCCAACAAGTGCCGGTTTCAGCGATTTTGAAAACGCCGACATATCTATTTCAGCAGCTGATGATTTTGGTGAAGGGCCAAAGGAAGCTGCTGAAGGGGATTCAGACCCTGAGAAAGGAAAACAACAACAGCGTGATGAGCAGGACAAGCAGAAAAATGAAACGTCATCTTCTGAACAGAACGCAGCAGATGAAACAGAGGAAGCGGCAAATCAAACCGGGGAAGACGAAAAATCAGACGCCTCCCCAAAAACAGACAGTAAAGAAGTAGAAGGAGAAACGGATGGTGAGGAGGAATCGAAAGCTTCCGAAACGAATGGCGAAAAAACGTCAGACGTAACAACGGCGCCAGAGACAGACCGGCGTGATGATGTAAAAGATCATGAAAGTGACTAG
Organism: Lentibacillus sp.; assembly: GCF_035301925.1. GTDB lineage: Bacteria > Bacillota > Bacilli > Bacillales > Amphibacillaceae > Lentibacillus. The sequence goes on from NZ_DATGTI010000094.1 coordinate 2,627, forward strand.
CACATTACGACGTTTCTTTTATTTGATGTATCGTGCTAATGGTGATCGATTGGAGCATCTGGGGAAGAGGCGGACCCTCTTCGCCGGAAAAACTTTAAACCGCTTGAAATGCCCATAGATACCCATTCTATGAGGCATTTAAATAAATCACCCTGCTTGTCAGGGAAAAATATAGAGGAGGCAATTAAATGGGAATTAAAAAGCAGTTAGGGATGGGCGTTATGACCGCAGCGCTCGGTTTATCGTTAATCGGAGGCGGGACGTACGCTTATTTCAGCGACAGTGAGACCACGAACAATACGTTTGCGGCCGGAACGCTTGATCTGGCGGTAGAGCCGACACAATTGATTGAAGTCGACAATATCCAGCCAGGGGATTCCATGACCCGCGATTTTGAACTGCAAAATAACGGGTCGCTGGCGATCGACAAGGTTCTGTTGGAGACTGATTATGCCGTAACAGATGCGGAAGGTGACAACACAGGTGACTTTGGGGAGCATATTGAAGTCGAATTTTTATACAACGCTGACAAGCTGGATGAAGTGATTTATCAAACAACATTAGCCGAACTGCAAAACATGTCACCTGAAGCGGTCAATGAACATGTTTTTGATCCGCTGCTTGAGGACGGGCTTGAGCCGGGGTCGCTCGATGATCTGGTTGTTAAGTTCAACTTCATCGATAACGGCGAAGATCAGAACCAATTCCAGGGCGATTCTTTAGAGCTGGAGTGGACATTTAATGCACAACAAGCGTCGGGTGAAGAAGAATAACGATTGACTTTACGAAAGCTGTGCCATAAACCATGACAGTCCATTATGGCCAGCTTTTTCTTCCATCAAGCTCGATTAGTCATTAAACATTCATTGAGAGGAGACTGAAAATGAAGAAATGGGCTCGACTACTAAGTTACATGTTCGTGTTCGTTCTTCTCTTTACAACGCCAGTCACGGCTTTGGCACAAACACCGTCGACACTGAAAACCCCAAAACCCGCTGATGCCTTGAATGATGCGGAACAGCAGATGATACAACAAACGATGGCACAAATGACGCCTGAAGAAAAAATCGGGCAGCTCGTGATGCCGTCCACCCATGATAACGACCAGAACATGCCGAATGAAGATACAAAAGAGCTGATTCAGGAATACAAAGCGGGTTCTGTTATTATTTACGGCAACCGCGATGCCAGTACCACGGCTGAGTATAACAATCAGCTCCAGGAATGGGCAGCAGAAACACCTATGAGTATCCCGTTATTTTCAACGGCGGATCTTGAATATGGTGTCAATCAGCATGTCACCGATGCAACAGCGTTTCCGCGCCAAATGGGAATTGCTGCGACAAGAGATTTGGAAGCGGCTGAAGAAATGGCGGGCGTCACAGCGGAGGAAATGAAAGCGACAGGTTTTAACTGGAATTATTCCCCGCTTGCGGATGTCAACACCAATCCAAATAATCCGGTGATTGGTGTCCGGTCATTTGGCGAAAATACGGAGCTTGTTTCCGACATGACGGTTGCACAAGTGAGAGGCTATCAGGAAAACGGCGTACTATCGACGCCAAAACATTTTCCGGGGCATGGTGATACGAGTGAAGATTCACATCTTGACCTGCCTTCCGTTACGTATGACCGGGAGACACTGGAAGAGGTCCATCTTCCGCCATTTCAAGCAGCCATCGATGCTGGTGCTGATTCGATTATGACGTCGCATGTCATTATTGAAGCCATTGATCCGGAACTGCCGGCCACATTGTCTGAAGACGTTTTGACTGGACTGCTGCGTGAAGAGATGGGCTTTGACGGGCTTATCGTGACAGATGCGATGTCCATGCAGGCGATTAAAGATAATTGGGGCGCAGGTGAGGCAGCCGTGATGACCATTCAGGCAGGTGCCGATATTGTCATGGCTACCGGAACACTTAATGAACAGAAAGAAACATTTGAAGCACTTCTGTCAGCCTATGAATCTGGTGAACTGTCACAGGAGCGCGTTGACGCATCCGTTGAGCGCATTTTAGCAAAGAAAGTCATGTATGGGCTGTTTGACAATCGTTATGTCGATCCGGATGAAGCGACAGATGTCGTGAATACGCAAGCCCATAAGGCATTGGCAGAAAGTATGGCCCAGGACTCCATGACGCTTGTGAAAAATGACGATACGCTGCCTTTTGATTCTGAATCCGATGAATCAACGTTTGTTGTTGGTCCGGAAATATACAACCAAAGTAATTACATTGAAGCGATCGCTGATGACGTTCAGGCGAAAACGAATGGGGACGTTGATTATTATGTTACTTCCGAAGACCCTTCTGACAGTGACATTGATGAAGCAGTGCAGCAAGCTGAAGAAGCAGATCGGATCATCGTTTCAACGTTCTCTGCCGGTGAACTTGCTGAAGGGCAGGGCCAATTGGTCAATGCTTTGGCTGAAACAGAAAAACCGGTTGCGTCGATATCTTTAGGCCTGCCATATGACATTAAAGAATACCCTGACGTTGATGCACACATCGCAACGTATGCGATCGAACGATGGGGGTCGGCAGTGCCGGTTGCATGGGAAGCGGCTGTCGATGTCATTTATGGCGCTGACCCGAGCGGAAAACTTCCGGTCACCATTGAAGGCCACTATGATTTTGGCCATGGGGAAGATTACGAAGCGGCTCCGCCTGAAAGTGCTGAAGATATTAAAACACTAGTTGGTCAGCTTGAGGATGAAGGTGCGTTTGCAAGCGATACGGCACCACGTGCTCTAATGCGCCACCTGGACGCTGTCAGCCATTATGAAGACCAGGAAGCCGATGAAAAAGTCATTAAACATATGCAAGGCTTTAACGATTTGCTTGATCATCAGCAAAATAACGAGCTGATTTCGGCTGAAGCCTATAACCTGCTCCAGTCTCAAGCTGATGCGTTAATTGCGAAATGGGAAACGTTTACTTTTGATTCTGAGCGGGCGATGGCCCATCTCCAGCATTTAAGTGAAGAAATCGGTCCGCGCGTTGCCGGGGAAGAGGGAGAACAGGAAGCTGCAGCGTATATAAAAGACGAATTTGAAAAACTGGGCTACGACGTTTCCACACAACCATTTGATATTTACGGCGGTGAACAATCACAAAACGTGATAGCTGTCAAAGAAGCTGAGCGCGTTGAGGATCCCGAAATTGTGTATGTGACAGCACATTATGATAGTGTACCCGGATCCCCAGGTGCAAACGATAATGGATCGGGAACGGGAGCACTTCTTGAATTAGCCAATGTGATGAAGGACAAGCCGGCAGATAAAGAAATCCGTTTCGTCGCATTTGGTGCGGAAGAGGCTGGTCTTTTGGGGTCGCAATATTATGTCAGTCAATTAACAGATGACGAGATTAATAGAAGCGCCGCCAATTTTAACCTGGATATGGTTGGCACGGCTTGGGAACCGGCTTCCCAGCTTCACGTCACCACTGTTGATGGTGAAGCAAATGCAGTATCGGCGTCTATTGATTTAGCTGCCGAAAGAATAGGACTGGATGACGAGCGATTGACGCTGCATCAATTAGGCAGATCTGATCACGTTTGGTTCCATCAAGAGGGGATTGATGCTGCACTGTTCATCTGGATGGAGCCGGGGACTGAACCCGGAGAAGCTGGTATCGAACCTTGGTATCATTCCTCTGGAGACACCATTGACCGGGTTAGCCCTGAAAAAATTCAAATGGTTGGAGACTTGATCAATTCTGCTGTTTCTGATGTTGCCCTTGAACAGGAAGAGGAGACAGAAGCGATCGCTGGTTAATGTGAAAACGGGCAGCCGTTCCTTTGTATTAAAAAAATATAAGAACGGCTGCTTCTCTGCCGAAAACTGATTGATAGATTTGCAGGCAATCTGCGGTTAATAGCTATTCTGCCTTATCCCTGATGCCCTAGAGATCATGACTCAACTGGATTCCCGATTGGACAGAGAAAGGAGATTGACAATGCATCCAATAAAAAGACCATTTTTATATATGCTATTCTTTGCGTTTATGTTAGCTGCCACGGCTATTGTGCCCGTATCAGGAACCATACAGGCAGAAGAAACACCATATAATCCGGTTCCATATGAAGACATCTACCCTATCCTTGAACAACATGAAGAAGAAAGTGATCGTGTATCGGTTGAGGTGAACGGTCAATCCGCATTAGGACATGACCTTTACAAGGTAGTCATTTCCGAGCCGGAAGATGATCTTGAGGAAATTAAAATGATGCGGGAAGACATGATCGAAAATCCGGAAGAGGCTAAAGACTTAATTGAAGAAAATCCTGATTTTAAAGTGCCGTTTATGATTAACGGTTCAATCCATGGGGATGAATATCCAGGCACTGATGCTGTATTACAGCTGATTGACCGGTTTGCCTATGACGATGATGACACAACGGAATATATACTCGATAACAATATTCTTGTTTTCAATGTCGTTAATAACCCAGATGGACGCATTTTAGGAACGAGACAAAATGGCGAAGGGTTTGATCTTAACCGCGACCACGTCACATTGTCACAACCGGAATCGGCTGCAAGTGTTGATTTAATAACCGAATGGAATCCAATGGTTTTTCTTGATTTACATGGATTCGTGATCAGGTCTGAAGAAAGTCCTGGCCTGATTGAGCCAACAACAGGTCCGCATAATCCCAACTACGAACATGGTTTATACCTGGAGTACGCCTTGGATCAGGCTGAAGCGATGGAAGCGGAAATTGTGGAAAACAAGTCTGATTATGAAACGGAACTCTATCAAAATATGAACGGCACGCATATTCCATATCGTGATGCTGAAGATGGCTGGGATGATTATCCGCCGATTTTCACACCGATGTATGCCATGTATCATGGTGCCTATGGTCACACGCTTGAAACGCCAAATAATAGTGTGGATGGTGTCAAGTGGCACTATGATGCAGTCATGGGCGCGCTGAAATTTGCGTCGGACAACAAAATCGATATGACTAAAAATCAGCTGGAAATCTTCAGGCGCGGAATCCAATTTGACCATCCCGAACATGAAGATGGATTTTTCCCGAAAGCCTATGTGCTGCCCGTTGATGAGACAGATCCTACCGTAACACAAAAGGCTGTTAACAATCTTCTCAGGCACGATGTTGAGGTAGAAAAAGCTGAAGCGCCATTTACGGTTGACGGTGAACAATATGATGAAGGCACATTTATTGTACCAATGGACCAGCCCAAAGCTGGTTTAGCCAATACCATTCTATGGGACGGCGAGGATATCAGTGACCAGGCAAGTGCCATGTATGATATTTCTGCGTGGAACTTACCAGAATTATGGGGTTTTGCTGCTATCCCGACCGATTCATCAATTGATGTCCCGGCTGAGGAAGCAGAAGAACTCGATATCGAAGGCAGCTTAATTGGGGAAGGCCCGTATAAAGTGACGAACAGTTCGGTTGCAGCTGTGTCACTTGTTAACGAGCTGTTCCAGAATGATCTTCCGGTTTATAAAGCAGAAAACGGCCATTTTTATGTTGAAAGCGGCGGTGGTGATATGCTGCGTCAGGCTGTAGAGGAATCCGGGCTCACCGTTAGAACAGAATCATTACCTGAAGATGCCAAAGAGCTGGATAACGTCAATGTGGCCATCCTGAAAGATCGTGGTCAGCATGGCACGCGAACAGCACTTGAACAGCTCGGATTTGAAGTCGACGAAATTGAACCTGAACAGATTTCAGAAAACGGATTAAATGATTATGATGTGCTGGTAGCAAACGGCTCTGGAATAGATGACAATGACGCATACAAGGAAAACATCCGTAAGTTTCTGGATGACGGCGGAAAGTATATTGCGATCGGTGCAAGTGCTTCCAGCAAGGCTGCTGAACTCGGATTAACCGATGCCGACATCAATACCGGTGCACGGAACAGTAACGGCGTTGTTAAAGTGAATTACAAGGATACATCACTGACGGCCGGATATAACGCACAGGATATTGGCTTTGTCTATAACCCTGTCTGGTATACCAATATCGAAAATGATAGAGTCATAGTGTCCTTTGCTGATCAGGACTTTTTCAAAGCGGGTTTTTGGAAAAATTCTGAGGCGGCACAAGGCCAGCCAGTGGTTATGAAAGGCAACCATCAAAATGTCACATTAATGGGACTGGAGGTTGGCTTCAGAGCCCATCCGGAATATTTGTACAGATTGCTCTCCAATGCGATTTATCCAGGAGAGGAAACGATTCTAACGACGGCGAACGGCATGAAACAACGTGTTGAACGCTACGACAATGATGGGGCATTTGAGGATGCCGACGTGGCTCGTTCTTTAAGCGTTCATTTGAAAGCAGTCAGTCATTACGAGGAACAGGAAGCAGCTGAAAAGGTGATTAAACATGTCAGCGGTTTCAAAGATTTACTCAATCATCAAGCAGAAAACGATCTGATTTCTGACAAGGCATACAACATCCTCAAGAATGATGCTGATGCTCTGATTGAGAAGTGGGAGTAGTTTAATAGGATGTTTAGCATATAAAGATTCTATGTGGCAGGCGTCAGAGAGTGCCTTGAACTTGAGAACGAAGGCGCCGTTAACTCGTGCAAGAGTAGCACCAAAACGTGCGAGAGCAGTCCCAATTCGTGCGAGAGCGTCTCAAACTCGTGCGGGAGCGGCGCAAACTCGAGCGAGGATGTCTCCAACTCGAGCGAGAGCGTCTCAAACTTGTGCGGGAGCGGCCTTAACTCGAGCGGGAGTGGCGCCAACTCGTGCGAGAGTGTCTCAAACTTGTGCGAGAATGGCTCCAACTCGAGCGAGAGCGTCTCAAACTTGTGCGGGAGCGTCCCCAAAACGAGCGAGAGCAGCACCGAAACGAGCGAGAGCGGCATCGAAACGAGCGGGAGCGTCCCCGAAACGAGCGAGAGCTGCATCAAAACGTGCGGGAACATCCTAAACTTGTGCGGGGGCATCCCCAACCCTTGCGAGAGCCGCTCCAACTCATGCGAGGATGAGTCATACCCATGCAATAGCATTCCCGGCAAGTGAGGGTTACCCTCTCGCCGATTCTAGCAGCAAAATATAAAAATGGAGGGATAATCAATGAAAAGATGGTCTATCGTGACGCTGGCAGCTGTCTTTTTATTAGCATTATTACCGGCAGCAGTGGCCGGTGTTGGTAAGAATAATTCGAATGACCAGGAAAGTTTTTCGCCTGGTGTTGAAGTGCTGCTGAATGAAGAATTGGATCAGCTGCAAGACAAAAATGTCGGGTTGATCACGAATCCGACAGGTGTTGACCAGGAATTAAACAGTATTGTCGATACACTGCACAATCATCCGGATGTTAATCTTGTTTCCTTATACGGTCCTGAACACGGTGTCCGTGGAAGTGAACAGGCCGGGGACTATGTTGAATTTTATATCGATGAAAGAACAGGGCTGCCTGTTTACAGTTTGTATGGTGAAACGCGGAAACCGACACCGGAAATGCTGGAAGATGTTGATGTTCTGCTGTTTGACATTCAGGATGTCGGCACGCGTTTTTACACGTATATTTACACGATGGCTTATGCGATGGAAGCCGCTGCGGAAAATGACATCGAGTTTATCGTGCTTGACCGTCCGAATCCAATCGGCGGCGTCAACGTGGAAGGGCCGGTGCTTAACCCTGACTATGAATCGTTTGTCGGATTGTACCCGATTCCACTTCGCCACGGCATGACGGTTGGAGAGTTAGCACTTTTATTTAACGACGAGTTTGACATTGGAGTAGATTTATCGGTGGTCGAAATGAACGGATGGGAGCGCTCGATGTATTACGATGATATACCGCTTGAATGGGTACTGCCGTCACCGAATATGCCGACATTGGATACAGCTATGGTCTATCCGGGTGCTGCGCTGATTGAGGGGACGAATGTTTCTGAAGGTCGTGGCACGGCCAAACCGTTTGAACTGATTGGTGCGCCTTTTATTGACGGTACCGATCTTGCAGAACAACTGAATGATACCGGATTGCCTGGAGTACAATTCAGATCTGCCTATTTCATACCACAGTTTTCAAAACATGCTGGTGAACTGTCCGGGGGCATTCAAATTCATGTGACTGACAGTTCGGCCTATCAGCCTGTGAAAACCGGGCTTACCATCGTCAAAACAATTCACGACATGTACCCGGATGCGTTTGAATTCCGTGCCGAAAACAGCGAGGGTGTATCATTTTTTGACAATTTGATCGGCAATGGTTGGGTGCGTGAAGAGATCGAAAATGGTACGTCAGTTGATGCGATCATCGACAATTGGCAAGAAGGTTTGGAAGATTTTAAAGATGTTCGCCGTGATTATCTACTGTACACGACAAGTGCACAGGAGATGACTGACATGGTAGAACAGTTTGAAGCAGAAGGGGCATTTGCCGGTGATAAAGCTGTCCGCGCCTTAAAAATGCACTTAACAGCTGTGGACCGTTTTGAACAAAGTGATTCAGCTGACAAAGTCGCTAAACATATCGAAAGCTTCCATCTGCTGCTAGACCAACAGCTGGAAAATGAACAGATTTCAGACGATGCGTATGAGGCGCTGAAAGCCAAAACAGAATCGATGATCGGACAGTGG
>NZ_DATGTI010000095.1:0-5115 GCF_035301925.1 Lentibacillus sp.
AAAGGAGCATTCCTGTAATGAAAAAAATTGAGGGTATTTGAGGTTTGATACAAAAAAAGTCCCCTTGGTATAGTACGGGGTGTCGATGCGCATCGACCCCTAATTAAATAAAAACCAAGGAGGACTCACCAATGAATTATAATAGGAATGAAAAAATAAGGCAAATCACAGAGGAAACATTAATCGTAGGTATTGATATCGCGAAGAAAAAACACGTCGCGAGAGCACAGGATGACCGCGGGATTGATCTAGGGAAACGCTTGGTTTTTGAAAACAATATAAGTGGCTTTGAACGGCTGATTAATTGGGCCTCAGACATGAAGAGCACCCATAAAAAATCAAAACTGATGCTTGGTGTCGAACCAACAGGTCATTATTGGCTAAACCTTGCCTATTACGTCAGGACGAAAGACATTCCAATCGTTGTCGTCAACCCGATGCATGTGAAACGCATCAAGGAAGTGGACGATAACTCACCATCCAAAAACGATACGAAAGACGCTCGCGTCATTGCACAAATGGTTAAAGACGGTCGATACTCCATACCCAACCTGCTTGAAGGCGTGTACGCCGAATTGCGTCAGGGCATGAAAGTACGAGATCAACTGTCTCAGGATGTGCAGATACTCAGCGGACGTATTGATAATTGGCTGGACCGTTATTTTCCTGAATTCACAGCCGTCTTTAGTAAATGGTCAGGCAAGGCAGCTTTAAGCACCTTAGAACATTTTCCACTGCCATCGGATATTAAGTCCATGACAGCTTCAGCTATTGTCACACAATGGCGGGAAGCCGTTAAGGGTGCAGTTGGTTTGAAAAAAGCCGAGCAGTTGTTAGCTGCTGCCCAGCATTCCGGTGGACTAACCATTGGATTGCGTATGGCCAGACGGGAAATTGAAGCCCTGATTGACCAATACCATCGCCTTCAGGAAAAACTTGAAGCCGTTGATTCAGACATCGAAGAACTACTTCAAGAGATTCCCGGAACCGATCAAATGCTGGCGATTAAAGGCGTGAATGTCCTGACAGTTGCCACATTCTATGCAGAAGTAGGTGACATCACAAACTATCAAAGCCCGCGTCAAATTCAAATCCTTGCCGGTCTGTCGCTAAGGCGCCATGAATCGGGTAAATACAAAGGGCAAACAAAAATCAGTAAACGTGGGCGAAAACGACTGCGCAGAGCCTTATACCTGGCAGTTCGTCCAATGGTCGCTAATAATACGTCATTCAAGGCCTTACATGACTATTACACAACGAGACGTGACCACCCGCTAAAGAAACAGGAGTCGCTCATTGCCTTATGTAACAAGCTTATTCGTGTCCTATTTGTGATTGGCAAGAAACAATGTGCATTCGATGGCGAGAAGATGCTTCAGGATATGCCTCAAATGACCATGCAGAAAGCTGCCTAAAGCAAAGTCAAGACTGATTTATAAGTAAGTAAGACGTAAGAAATGCCAAGGGAGACAATTGAAGCGCAGAGCCGAAGCTTATAACATCCATTCGGGCAAAAGACCCTGCAAAGGAGCATTTTCGGCCTCCACCTCATGGATATGCCGGACGAAGGAATGTATGGATACAATCCTGAGAGACATGGGAGGGTCAGCGACCATGAGTTCTGTGGAGATGGAAGGACGCGCGATTATAGTAAAAATTTTCCATCACCTTCCTGGGAAGGTCCAGGTCGTTACCCTCCATCGCATCGGAAAATTCCGAAATGAAATGGATGCAATGAAATCGATGAGGTAGCTTCAATCAAACCCCTGAGAAAATCAAAGCAATTTGGAGTAATTGGAAGAAAATCATTTATTTATAGAGGGAGTCCGTATTTAGGCACTCTTAGTTACTATCACTGTTTTTTTAAATATAAAGTTCTTTTTCCATTTCATTAATTCTTGATTCATTGTTCAATTCAACCTGACCACCAACACCTTCCAGTTTTGCATCAACAGTATCAAACGATTATGCATTAATTGAACATTATCTTCTCCAAAAATACTCGCTAGTTCCGCAAACGGGGGCTTCCAGGAAAGTGAATAACAAATGAGTGGATAAAACGAGGTAACTATACATGATTGCTTCGTTTTTCTATTAGAATTTGTTCGAAACTTGACCGCAGTCAATTATTATTAGCCGGAAATACTCTATAGTTGTAAGTGTAGAAAGAAAACAAAAGAATTTTATTAAATAACTTGTAAAGGAGAAATATATTATGCAAAAAGCAATCATTCAATTAGAAACTTTATCCTGTCCGTCGTGTATTCAAAAGATTGATCATGCAGTAAAAAAACTGGAACGTGTTGATCCGAACAGCGCGAAGGTTCTGTTCAACTCCAGTAAGGTCAAGGCGAATTTCGATGCTGAAACCGTTAAAGTTGAGAAGCTGGAAAAAGCCATTGAAGACTTAGGCTACTCCGTTATCAAAACGAAAGTAAAAGCTGCTTAATTCAAGAACAATAAACGTTTTCAAAACTTGACCGCGCTCAATTATTATTACCCAACATTATTCTATACTGGAATCATCAATTAAACAATAATTAAAATCTGGAGGGAAACAGCATGCAGGGATATATTTTAGGGAAGAAAAATCAAATTACGCTGATCAGTGCGATTTTGATTGCCCTTGGCTTCTTTGGTCGATTTGGTCTAGATAACATGTTCATTTTCAACTGGTCGCTCATCATTGCATCGATTCTCGGAATCGCACCGATTGCCATTCAAGCGTATCAGGCATTAAAAGTAAAAGTTGTCAGTATTGATGTATTAGTCACCATTGCCGTTATTGGCGCATTGCTCATTCAAAACTATGAAGAGTCAGCAATCGTAACGTTCTTATTCTTATTTGGCGCTTATTTGGAACAACGTACTTTAAACAAAACCCGTTCCGCCATCAAGGAATTAACCGAGATAGCCCCGGAAAGTGCATTGATCCAAATGGAAAATGGGGACTTTGAAGAAGTAGACGTGGATGATGTAGACGAAGACGATATCTTGTTAGTAAAAACTGGTGCAAAAGTGCCTGTAGACGGAACCGTTTTGACGGGTGAAGGGCATCTCAATGAAGCAAGTATTACCGGTGAATCTGTACCAGTAAGTAAAACAAAAGATTCTGAAGTATTTGCAGGAACCATCCTGGAAAATGGGACCCTTCAAATTCGAGCAGATCGAGTCGGGGAAGACACGACCTTTGGCCGCATTATCGAGTTAGTGGAAGAGGCGCAGGATTCCAAATCAGAAGCAGAACGCTTTATTGACCGGTTTTCCAAATATTATACGCCAGCTGTATTAATTCTTGGTGCCATTGTCTGGCTGTTTACTCAAAATGTGGAGCTAGCCATCACGATTCTCGTATTAGGTTGTCCTGGCGCACTTGTTATCGGGGTACCTGTATCCAACGTTTCCGGCATTGGAAATGGTGCACGAAACGGCGTGCTGTTAAAAGGCAGTGAAGTCATCACGGACTTTAGCAAGGTGGACACCATCGTTTTTGATAAAACAGGGACATTGACAGTCGGAAATCCTGAAGTAGCGGAAAAAGAGTTTTATGAAAATAATACAGAACTAATCCTCAGATACTTGGCCAGTGTGGAACGCGAATCAGAACATCCGTTAGCAAAAGCTGTCCTTGAGGATATTGGTGAAACAACCTTCTCTACTGTGGAAGAAACCGAAGTTGTAAAAGGCGAAGGGGTTGTCGCAAAAGTGGACGGCCATCGTGTCGTCGTTGGTAACGTCGCACTAATGGAAAGAAAAAATATTCTATTGAACAAAAAGGCCAGAAAAGATATCGAACGCTTTGAACAAAACGGGAACTCACTCGTTCTCACTGCGGTCGATGGAGAATTAAAGGCACTGATGGGCATTCGCGACCAAATTCGCCCAGGTGTGAAACAGGATCTTCAAAGATTGAAAAAACTTGGCGTGAAAAGCCTCGTCGTCTTGTCCGGGGATAACCACGGAACGGTCGATTTAGTTGCTCGTGAATTGGCATTAACAGAAGCACATGGGCACATGCTGCCGGAAGGAAAGTCAGCTTATATTGAAGAAATGCAGGCAAAAGGGCAAATCATTGCCTTTGTCGGTGACGGTGTAAATGACAGCCCGTCCCTCACCTTAGCGGATATCGGGATTGCCATGGGAAGTGGAACAGATGTTGCGATTGAAACCTCCGATGTTGTCTTGATGAACTCAGACTTCAGCCGATTACCACACGCATTAGGTTTAACAAAAGCAACCGCAAGAAACATGAAACAGAACATCACCATTGCAGTCGGTGTCGTGCTCGTCTTATTAGCCAGCCTGTTATTTAGTGAATGGATGAACATGTCGATTGGAATGCTGGTTCACGAAGCAAGTATCCTGGTTGTTATCTTCAACGCGATGAGATTGTTGAGATACCGTTTAAGAGGCAGTAAGTACCATAAGAACATAAAAACACAAAAGAATACAGATGCAGCGAACACAAACCAGGCTGCTTAACCATGATGGGGAAGTATTCTTTCTGAAGCACAACATACTTCCCCGGATTATTTAATCAAATTTGACCTGCATCAATTTCAAAAAGTGGAACCTCAGCTATACTTAATATGTAAAGAGGAAGAGGCGAAACAAAAACGTCCCAACTATAAAAAAGGAGAGATATATTATGCAAAAAGCAACGATTCAATTAGAAACTTTGTCTTGTCCATCCTGTCTGCAAAAGATTGATAAAGCCGTAAAAGGATTGAATGGTGTTGAAAAAAACAGTGTAAAAGTACTGTTTAACTCAAGCAAAGTGAAAACAAATTTTGATTCAGAATCTGTAGCAATAGAGGAAATCGAAAAGGCGATTGCAGACCTGGGATACCCCGTTATCAAATCAAAGGTAAAAGCAGCCTAAGTTACAATTAAAATGGACGTTACTTCCACAGTTTGTTTAGCAATAGTGCAAGCAAATAGTAAAAACAATAGGAGGAATAGAAATGACACGAGATAAAACACCGCAAGAAAGATTGAAAGAGGAGCAAGAGCATAAAGAGCATGTACACCATACAAAAATCAACGCAGCAGCCATTGCAGATCATATTTTAGGGAATATCCATACAATGCATGTAAAATTACACCAGTATCATT
>NZ_DATGTI010000096.1:0-7411 GCF_035301925.1 Lentibacillus sp.
GGATGTAGGACTACCTTTAAAGCCCTATTGTCCTTTTTTCTTCAAAGTAGGTCGTATATATCCGAAAATTCAATCAATTATCACAGACCTTAAATTCAATTATTTGACTGAGCTATTATTTTTTTATGCAACGCTAGTGAAAATATATACAATGCTACCGATTTGGCAAAATATAAACCATTGCTCTCCAAATTTAACAGCAGGTAAGCTATTATAATACTGGCAAGTAGACTGGCCAGCAAAATTGACCAAAATATTATAAATTGACGTCGCATGTCAGTTATAAAGAAATAAAGCAGTCCTTTTATTTGCCTCCCCATTTATGATGCCCCCTTCTTTTCCATTAAATAAATCAACAATTTTCCTATCTGACTTTAACCGTTGTGATCCGTCGCAAAAACAGAAAAGATATACCATAAATCACGGCGCCAACACCCAGCAGCTGATAAAAGAAATCAAGATTAATTCCCGCAAATACATCAACAACGAATTCAATGAGCCATCCCTGTGCTACGCCTAACAAACTGACAACCAGCAGCGCGCCAAGAAAACTGCCGCCGCCCGCGAGACCATATTTATAAAACAACAGACCGATGAGAAACATAACAGTAAAGAAAAAGAACATAATGGCTGTATCAATGAGAACGCGTGTGTACCATGTTTCATGCAGGAAATAGACCGGATGAAGAAATACAAAGAAATCGATTCCTGTCGCGTTCATTAATGCCATGACAAGCTCCTGCAGGATAGTGGCAGTAAGAGCCATTGCAAACGAAAGTACCAGAAAAAATATCCCCGTGCTGACAAATAAATTTTTCCGCGTTGCACCCATTTTAATGGCAAACGGCACGGAATCCTTCACGGTCAGAAATCCCACAATCGCACAGTATACATACATGGGCCCTGTCAGACTGAATGTAAAAATCGTATCCACATCATCCAAACTTGCCAGGAAATACGTGAAAGCCAGCGAAACAACTAATATAGCCAGTAAAATCGTCGAAAAAACAATCAGTGAGTAACGCTGATCCGATCCGTAAAAGTAAAGTAACCCTTTTATCTGTCTGACCATTTATTATGCCCCTTTCTTTTCCGTCAAATAAATCATCAGTTCCTGAATTGGTATGCCCTCAACAGACAAATCAGCTGCTTTTGCCTGTTCCATATTTCCGTACACGTAGGCAGTCATCATGCCGGCAAGCTGCTTGCTCTGAATGACTTCCTTGCCTTTGATAAACGCTTCAACATCCTGAACAGGTCCGGAAACCGCGTATGCATGGTCACGTAACGTGTCCGCTTCTTCCTTTAGTACAAGTTTCCCATCCTGCAAAATAAGCACTTCCTCAAACATCAGACTGACTTCATTAATCAGGTGCGTGGAAAAAATAATTGTCCGTTTTTCTTCCTCGTATTCTTCCAGCAATATATCATAGAACTTCTTGCGCGCGGCGGCATCCAGCCCAATATACGGTTCATCAAAAATCGTGATCGGTGCCTTGCTTGCCAGCCCAACGATAATGCCCAGCGCTGATGCCATCCCTTTTGACAAAGCTTTCACTTTCGCATTCAAACTGAGGTTATATTCACGTATTAATTCATCAGCCAATTCCTGGTCCCATGTCGGATAAAAATAGGCATAAATCCGCAGCACATTTTTGACTTTCAATTCTTTTTTAAAGTTATCGCCTTCTTTAATCAGGCAAATGGATTCCGTTAAACGCTGATTATCGAATGGATTTTCCCCATCAATCAGGATCTCGCCTTGTGACGCTAAAATATGGCCTGACAGAATTTCCATAAACGTTGTCTTCCCTGCGCCATTCCTTCCCAGAAGTCCATATATTTTGGGTTCTGACAGCGTAAACGACACATCGTCCAATGCATTTGTATCCTTATAGTTTTTTGATATATTTTTCACTTCAATTTTCATCTCTGTTCTCCTCCCTGTTTACCATTTCCATCAGCTCGCGTTTATTAATATTTAGCTTCTCCGCCTCTTCTTTTAATGGCAGCACATAATGTTCATAAAACGTCTGCTTCCGCTTTTCGATTAAAATCGTTTCAGCATCTTCAGTCACAAACATTCCGACACCCCTCCGCTTCACTAAAATCCCTTCATCCACCAGCTCGTTGGTCCCTTTTGCTGCCGTTGCCGGGTTGATTTGATAGTGTTTGGCAAATTCATTTGTGGACGGGACACGTTCACCCGGCTTAATTGTTCCATTGATAATCGCGTCTTCAAGATATTCTTTGATCTGCAGAAAAATGGGCTTATTTTCATCCAATTGCAATTTCATCATGAAGCTCCTTAGCTAATCGGTTAATTACTTATGTAACTAACCATATAGCAATAGATGTTTTTTGTCAATAATTTTTTGAAAAATAGACAAAAAGAGTCTCCGGGATTTGAAAAACGCTGAAATGCCGAATTTCACCGTTAATTCACTAAAGGTCACAAGAAAAAGTACTAAAGTTCGCATTTAAGATAGGATGGAAATCCATTAAAAAAGCCCCGCACCTTAACTAAGTGCGGGGCTTTTTAATCTTCCCCTATTTTCTTATCCTGTGATTTTGGGAGACGACCTGCTCTTTTGGCTGATTCACGTAGCAAAAATTCCACATGGCTGTTGACGCTCCGGAACTCATCTGTTGCCCACGACTGCAAGACCTCATACAATTTCGGATCAATTCTTAATGGGAAATTCTTTTTTTTAGCCATCGAAACCCTTCTTTTTACTGATAAAGTGATCCGGTGTTGACAACCGGCTGTGTACCATTGTCAGACACAATCGACACCATCAGATTATTGACCATGGTCGCACGCCGTTCTTCATCCAAATCAACGACACCATCCTTCTCAAGCTGGGCAATGGCGTCCTCGACCATTCCGACAGCACCTTCAACAATTTGTTTTCTTGCAGCAATTATCGCACTGGCCTGCTGGCGCTGCAGCATCGCCTGGGCAACTTCAGGTGAATAAGCAAGATGTGTCAGCCGTGTTTCAAGTACCTCCACACCGGCAACCGTCAGCCGCTCCTGAAGATCCTTTGCCAACTGTGCCGATACTTCTTCCGCATTGCCGCGAAGTGTCATTTCATCGTCCGTAAATGTATCATACGGATATTGGGTGGCAACAGCACGGATGGCTGTTTCACTCTGAATTTCCACATATTTTTCATAACGGTCCACTTCAAAAACCGCTTTGGCAGCATCCACCACCCTGAACACAATTACAGCGGCAATTTCAATTGGGTTCCCGTTGACATCGTTAACTTTCAGCCGGCTGCTGTTAAAATTCCGGACACGCAATGACACCATCCGCCTGATTGAAAATGGAATGGTAACGGCTATCCCTTCTTTTCGAATACTCCCCATATATTTTCCGAGAAAAATGACCACAGCTGCTTGATTCGGCTGAACGACAGTAATACCGCTTCCCAATGCAATGGCAATCACGAGGGCAATGCCCCCAATGATTAACTGTCCTTCCAGAAAACTCATGACCGTCACTGCCACCAGTATGACGATTGCAAGAATCCCGACATACCCATTCATCATCCACGCATCTTTTTCACGAATCACCTGGACACTCACACCTTCCCCTATATTAATTTCATATTTATATTATTATGATATCACTATTGTTTATTTTTGTAAATAATTATCCAGTACGTAAACTGGTTGTCGGGTTTTTCTCATTAAAGATGACAAATCCTTTTCCATCTGTCCGAATGGTTATATCACCAAATACCGACGTTGGATAGATGGCTGTATTGACCTCGTGTAAATTTTCGATTACCCGGTCAACCGGGTGCCCAAATTCATTTTTTTTGCCATATGTCAATATGGCAACATTTGGGCTTACCTCCCGCAAAAATTTAAGCGACGTACTTGTATGTGATCCGTGATGTGCCACTTTCAATATTTCCGCGTCAAGATTATGCTGTTTTATCAATCGTTTTTCCTGTTCTTTTTCAACATCACTCATCAGCAAAAAATCCATGTTCTTAAAAGTGATGTTCAATACAATAGAAGATTCATTATTTGTTTTGGAACCTGTGTGTGTATTCAAAATGCGCATCTTCAGTAAAGGGTCAATTTTAAGCAGATCGTTGCGCTCGGCAATTTCAATCGGAATCTGCCGTTTCAGAATCTGACTAACGTACCGGGCATACGTTCTGGTCGAGTGAATTTTCCCGGTATCTACAATTCTATCCACTTCAATCGATTTCATAACATCTATCAGCCCGCCAATATGATCGATATCCGGATGTGTTGCAATCATTAAATCAATCTTATCTACGTTGTGTTCTTCAAGAAATGCGACAACTTTCTTCCCAGCAGCGGGCGGCCCACCATCGATCAGGATGTTTTTTTGGGAAGGGGTCTGTACCAGTATACTGTCCCCCTGTCCAACGTCAATGAAATGAACATCCATAGCCGACTTCTCCCGGGCATCTATGTATGTTGACGGAATGATTGCCACAGTCATCAACAAGACTAAAAACCACAACATGATTCGCTGCTGCATGTGAAACATCCTTTTTTTCTGAGTCCTTATAGTTTTTGCGAATTGGGATTACTATTATGTGACATGATCGGTGAAAATATTATGGCTTGATTACTGATGATAATGATGTGTTGCCTCTTATGTTGACAACCGCGTATGGTGGTTTGGTCGATATTCCCCGGAATTCGGGCGATTCTTTGGATCATCATTCTGTAACCAAAAACAAAAAGCCGCTGAACAGCATCAGCGGCTTCCTATTCTGCAAGCAATGTTTATCCCGCATGTAACCGGCAGTGAGACCCCACATCAAATCTTTGGTAGTTGGGGTCAACTGCTGGTAAATGCCCAATCAGTGGGGAAAAGAGGCCCCACTGATTGAAGGTTTACTTTATCTTGTTTTGCTAACAACAATGTCGCCATCTTTGACATCTACATTAACAGCTTCGATCGATTCTTCTTCCAATATCAGATCGGTCAGCTGGTCTTCAATTTTGTCCTGGATGACACGACGCAATGGACGTGCACCAAAGCGAGAGTCATAGCCAAGCTGGACAAGCTCATGTTTAGCTTCGTCCGTTACCGAAATGGAGATGTCATTTTCTTCAATGGTTTCTTCAAGTTCTGCCAGCATCAGGTCAACAATCTGCAGAAGGCTTTCTTCCGTCAGTTCGTTGAATGTAATGATGCTGTCAAAACGGTTCAGAAACTCAGGTTTGAAATATGCACTTAAGTTTTCAAGGGTTTGAACCGATTCGTGTTCCTCACGGTTGAAACCGACATTGATTTGTTTTTCACCGGTTCCGGCGTTACTTGTCATGATGATAACCGTGTCTTTAAAGCTTACAGTCGTGCCGTGTGAGTCAGTCAGCTGTCCGTCTTCCATAATTTGCAGGAACATATTTTGCACATCTGGATGTGCTTTTTCAATTTCATCCAGCAAAAGGATAGAGTACGGGTTACGGCGGATTTTTTCCGTCAGCTGTCCAGCCTCTTCATGGCCGACATATCCTGGTGGTGAACCGATGATTTTAGAAACGGCGTGTTTTTCCATATACTCACTCATATCAAGACGGATCATGCTGTCACGTGAGCCAAATAACTCTTCAGCCAATGCTTTTGACAATTCTGTTTTACCCACACCGGTCGGGCCGACAAACAGGAATGAGCCAATTGGGCGATATTTAGATTTGAGACCCGCACGGCTGCGGCGGACGGCTTTGGCTACTTTTTGTACTGCTTCGTCCTGGCCGATGACTTTAGCGCTGAGATGTTCACCCAGGTTACGCATTTTTTCTTGTTCATCTGCTTGCAGTTTCGTAACCGGGATACCGGTTTTTTCCTCAACAATTAGCTGGATATCGGAAATGTCCACATCGACAACTTGTTCTTTATCTTTTGCTTTTTCTAATTGTTTTTGCAGCTGGATTTCCTGATAACGCAGATGAGCTGCTTTTTCATAGTCTTCTTTTTCAGCGGCTGTTTCTTTTTCGCGGGTGATTTCATCCAAACGGTTTTGGATGGAGTCTGAATCTTTCTCGGCATTATCCAGATTCAGACGTGAACCGACCTCATCCATCAAGTCAATTGCCTTATCCGGCAGGAAGCGATCCTGAATATAACGTTGTGATAGTGTCACAAACGCGCGGATGGCTTCGTCGGAATAGCGGACTTCATGGAATTTTTCATAACGGTCTTTAATGCCTTGCAAAATCTTAACAGCATCTTCTGTGGACGGCTCTTTGACCATCACTGGCTGGAAACGGCGCTCAAGAGCAGCGTCTTTTTCAATTTGACGATACTCTTTCAATGTGGTGGCACCAATTAATTGCAGTTCACCACGTGCGAGCGAAGGTTTCAAAATGTTGCCCGCGTCCATTTGGGAACTTTCGGCGGTACCGGCACCAACCAACAGATGGATTTCGTCAACGAACAGGATGACATTTTGCCGTTCTTGCAATTCCTGAACAAGCTGTTTCATCCGTTCTTCAAACTGACCGCGCATGCTTGTATTGGCAACAAGTGATGCGACGTCCAACAGATAAATTTCTTTATCCATCAGTTTGGCCGGCACTTTGCCTTCCGTAATTTTGAGCGCCAGTCCTTCGGCGATCGCTGTTTTACCGACACCAGCTTCACCAATCAGGATTGGGTTGTTTTTATTCCGACGGTTCAGTGTTTCAATAACTCGTTTTACTTCACTGTCACGACCGATGACTGGATCAATCAAACCAGCGCGGGCTGCGTTGGTAACATTTTTACCCAGTTGATCAAGCAGGCCGTTGCCATTGCCAGCCCCTTGCTGTGTTTTTGTTCCGGTAAATCCTTGACCTTGCTGACTATTGCCCTGGAAAAATTTATTGGCAAAATCACCTTGCTGGCCTTGACCAAAGTCACCACTCATCATGCTTCCCTGGATTTCCCGGAAGCATTGTTCACATAAGTGCATATTCATTCGTTGGTTGTTGATTTGCATTGACATATTAATGTTAGCTGGACGAATACCACAATTTTGACATTGCATCATGTGATTCCTCCTTATTTGATTTCAAAAATTTATTTAAAAGGTTTGACTTTGACTATCTTTGACCTTTCACTGATTATTATACTCTGACCTTCTTTGACTTTCAAGTGTTTTTGCTTAACTTTTTCAAAAAAATTTGAGTCACTTCACATTCATCTATCAAATAGTTGTTTTTGGAAAATCAGACTTTTTGACAGCCTCTACTAGACAAATTAAAACAGGCTAACCGTTTAGATTAGCTATAATGGACCCAAGATTTTAGACACGAAAAAAGGAGATGTTAAGGTAGGTATATGAAACGCAAAAGATATACACCAGAATTCAAATCACAAATCGTGTTGGAAATCTTGAAGGAAGAAAAATCAATGAGCCAGATTGCT
>NZ_DATGTI010000097.1:0-22461 GCF_035301925.1 Lentibacillus sp.
GCTTTTTTCGGGTGGCAAACCTGTTTATCATTCCGGGAAGAAGTATATCCATATACCCATTTCGTCTGTCCAAAGGCAGGTTCAGCAAATGGGGGTATGGATATGTTTATTTTTAAAGCAAACGGACTCAGCAAGGAATGGAATGGCAAAACACTATTCACAGGTATTGATATCAGTTTGAAAAAAGGTGAGCATGTCGCGTTATTCGGACGCAATGGCACTGGCAAAACAACACTTTTGAACGGTTTATTGGGAAACATATCATTTGATTCCGGTTCTGTTCAGCGTTTTGTGCCTGCGAAGGACTGGGGGTATCTTGAACAGGATCCGGATAACGGTGATCTGACAGTGTTGGAGTTTGTCCAAAGCGCCTCAGTGAAAGTGTATGCTTTAAAGCAGCAGATGGAAAAGTTACAGGCACAGCCGGAATTTGATATGGAAAAATACATGCGTATCTACAATGCCTTTTTGGATCATGACGGCTTTCTGCTTGAGGGCAAAGCTGAAAGTGCATTGCACCGGGTGAATCTTCCGCCATCTGTATGGCGGTATCCATTTAATCAGCTGAGCGGTGGCCAAAAAACACGGGCACAATTAGCGCAGCTCGTTATGCAGCAGCCTGAATGTATTATCATGGATGAGCCGACCAATCATTTGGATAAGGAAACAATGGAATGGCTGGAAGAATGGGTTGTGAGTTATTCGAGTGCCATCTTGTTCGTGTCACATGACCGTTATTTTTTGGACAGGACAGCAGATGCGATTTATGAGCTCAATCCGGATTCATGCAGACGCTATGAAGGCGGCTATACTGCATACCAGCAGCAAAAAGAGGTTGAATGGCGCACACAGGAGACACTTTATCACAAACAGCAAAAACGAAAAGAAGAATTATTGGCTGCAATCCGCAATTACCGGCAATGGTATCAGCAGGCACACAAAGCAGCCGGGACAAATGATTTTGCAAGATCCAAATCAGCCGGATACAGCAGGACCTTCAACAGTTGAGGCAGTGACATGATAATATAGGGAAAGGTGAATCTGTTCTGAAAGGAGTTTCCTGATGAATCAATTTATTGAAAAGGCATTGCACCAGGCGGGTGATAATTCGGCAATGAAGCAAATAAAACGGGTGGCTGGCGGATCGATTAATGAAAGTTATTTTGTGGAAACGGATGTGCAGCAATACTTTATCAAACATCATGCCGATGCACCGAATCGCTTTTTTGAACTTGAAGCGAAAGGTCTGGAACTGATCAGGGAAACAAATTCGATTGCTGTGCCGGAAGTATTCACGTATTCAGATGCAAGACAGAACGCATTTCTCGTTATGGAATGGGTGGATGGCGTCCCTTCAGCCGATACAGATTGGAAACTTGGTGACCGAATTGCTGCTATGCATCAGACATTTGGAGAAAAGCATGGTTTCAGTGATGATACCTTTATTGGAACGCTTCCACAATCGAATGGATTATTCGCAAGCTGGCATGAGTATTACAGGGATCGTCGCCTTGCCGCCCAATTACGGCTGGGAATCGACAGGGGCAGAATAACTGGCAAGCGGCGGAACCGTATGGAATTATTGATCGAAAACCTCGGAAAGTGGGTTCCTGATGATGCTGAACCCTCCTATCTGCACGGTGATCTGTGGGGCGGCAACTGGCTGTCCGGTCCTCATGGTGAACCATATGTCATCGATCCGTCATTCCTTTATGGTGACCGGCATTTTGAACTGGCTTTTACAGAAGTATTTGGTGGCTTTTCCTCTGAATTTTACCGGGCTTATCAGGAGCGGTTTCCGTTATCTCCGGATTATGAGGCGATTAAACCGCTGTATCAGTTGTATTACTTGCTCGTCCATTTAAATATGTTTGGTGAGTCATATGGGAGGTCTGTCGATACAATTTTGAAACGTTATGTCGGGTGACCATCCCGTTCACAACTTCGTCAAAAAAGTATCCTGTAAATGTGCTGAATCTCACAATTTCTCCGTATGTTAAATCATGTATGATGGAGGTACATGATGCGAATGGTGGGATAGTCTATGACATTTTATGATTTTCTCGTTTTTATACATGTGTTTTCAGCCATCCTGGGAATGGGCCCGGGCTTTGTCATGATATATATTGTAACCAAGGCTGAGACGATGACTGAACTTAGGCATGCATACATTATCCGGAACCGGCTGCATATTTTTGTGATGGTTGGCGGAACATTGCTCCTGATCACCGGTCTCTGGATGGGCGTGTTGAACCCTTCTTTATTCAGCCAGGGCTGGTATGTGGTGAGTCTTACATTGTTTCTGATCGCGCTTGCTTTTGGGCCCTTAGTATTATCACCACGGTCGAAGCCTATCAAACGCTTGCTGAATGAACATCAGGGCGACGATATACCCGATGAATACTATGCACTGTCCAAAAAACTATTTTTCTACGAGCGGATTGAGAATGTGATTTTTTTGATTGTGATCGCGTTAATGATATTGAAGCCATTTTAAAAAAGGTGCAGGGGGAAGCTGCTGATTCTGATATCCTGATACAATCTACAGCGAAACGTTTCAGTCTACAGCGATTATTTATCAATCCGCAGCGCCGTTCTATAGACTGGAACTATTGAACACTTTTTTAGTGCCCTTTATAATAAAGCTGATGTCATCTGATTGACATCAGCCAAAGTGTTTATACTTTATCATTTTTAAGTAGCCTCTCCTAAATACTCTTCCAATGTGATTTTCTGATCCATGATGTCGGTAGCGGCCTTTTCACCGACATACCGCAGATGCCAGGGTTCATATTGGTATTGGGTAATGTTTTCTTTACCTTCCGGATACCGGATGATAAACCCGTATTCAGCCGCGTGCTGTTTGAGCCACTTACCTTCATCAGTTTCGCCGAATGCCGTGATTAACCGAAAGTCGACATCCGGGCTGGTCACATCCATTGTCAAGCCGGTCTGATGCTCACTTTCCCCGGGACGTGCGCTGAAGTTGTTGGCCGCTTCTTCACCGTGCTCCGCCACATTGGCAGCAAAAATGGCGTCCTGTCTGTCATAGGAGCGGTACCCGGATTGTGCATACAACTCAAGCCCCGCTTCATCCGCTGCTTTGAACATATCTTCCAAAGCTGTTGCCGCCACTTGCCGCATTTGTTTCTTCGGTAAAAAATCTTCAAACGGGAAGCGAACGTCCGGAACAACCAGATTCAGAGGTTCAAACCCTTCCGGCAGCGCATTTTCCTTGTTGACGAGCGACAGGATTTCATGTGGGTTGCTGATCACATTGGAATCATTATCAGGTTTTGCAAGGCCGGCTCCCGCCTCAACGGTCTCCTGATTATTGAGTGATTGACGGAGTGCATCTCTTGTCTTTTCGTCATAAATACCGGTGACTGGCAAATCTTCCTGCTGTATTTGATAGTCTGTAACAGCCCATGTTGTCATGTCATCATATGTGCCATTTTGGCTGATGTCATAGCCGATTTGGTTTAATGCTTTTTGCAGGGAGCTTACTGAGGCATTCTCGCTATCGTTTTTTTGCAGCTGTTCCTGTGGCAGTTGTATTTGACTGGCTGCCGGTTCCGTCTTCTCCTGGCTGTTTTTTTCATCCTTTGGTACTTGATTGGTATCTTGCCCGTTTTCCGTTGCCTGGCTGCAGGCGGTGATTAAAAATATTATGGCAAACAGCGCTAAAATGGCTGTTAGACTTTTCTTGAACATCCCATTTTCTCCTCTGTCATTCTTTTTCTTGTCACTATGCTATCATAACACTTCATGTTCGGGGCGGTCTATTGCCAATCAAGGTTTAATAATTGATCAAATATTTGATTGATCCCCGCTGGCAGGATGTGTGGCCATGTTAAAAGCCAGGCGCTATATAAAGAACTTGGCTTTCTTAATAACATCAGAAATTACAGTGTCATTTTAGCGTTGCAATCAGCTAATATGCCGATTTCTTCGTGTCTGACTCCCGGCCTCCGTCTACTGTGTAAACAGATGGATACCGGGTTTTTCCAGTCATGATCTTTCCCCAAATAGCCTGCAAATCTCAACGATGACATGCGTTGCTTTCTCCATATTGTTGACGGAGATATATTCAAATTTTCCGTGGAAATTTTCCCCACCCGCAAAAATATTCGGTGTCGGCAAGCCCATGTAGGAAAGCTGTGAACCGTCAGTGCCGCCGCGGACAGGTTTTACAAGCGGCCTGATATTAAGGTTTTCCATTGCCTGGTACGCGACGTCAACAATTTCTTTAACAGGTTCGATTTTCTCGCGCATGTTGTAATACTGATCCTTCATCTCAATCTCAGCAGACCCTTCGCCATATTTCGCGTTGATTTCATCAGCGAATTGCCGCATTGTTTCTTTTCGGGCTTCAAAGTTATCCTTATCAAAATCCCGGATAATATAGGAAAGGGTTGTTTCTTCTACATCGCCATTAATGTTGAGCAGATGATAAAAGCCTTCATATTTTTCCGTATGTTCGGGTGATTCCTTTTCAGGGATTTTGCTGATGAATTCTGTGGCCATTTTGCCGGCGTTGAGCATTTTGTTTTTGGCTGTGCCGGGATGGACACTGTTGCCATGAAACGTGATTCTGGCAGCTGCCGCGTTAAAGCTTTCATACTGCAGTTCACCCAGTGGCCCGCCATCCATTGTATAGGCATATTTGGCGTTGAATCGTTCTACATCAAATTTATGTGGTCCGCGGCCGATTTCCTCATCAGGGGTAAAAGCAACACGAATGTTTCCGTGTTTGATTTCCGGGTGATCAATCAGGTAAGCCATTGCCGTCATGATTTCTGCAACACCGGCTTTGTCATCGGCACCAAGCAAGGTGGTGCCGTCAGTTGTGATTAATGTATGGCCTTTATAACCCGGCAGTTCCGGAAAGTCCTTGGCGGATAAAACAACACCTTTTGCTTCGTTTAAAGTCAGGTCACTGCCGTCAAAGTTTTCTACGATTTGCGGGTTCACGTTTTTACCGGTAAAATCCGTCGCCGTATCGACGTGGGCCAGAAAACCAATGGTTGGAATGTCTTTTTCGGTATTGGCAGGCAGTGTTGCCATGACGTATCCATTATCATCGATTGAGACATCCGCCATACCAATTTGTTTTAGTTCATCCACAAGCAGGTTGGCTAATTCCAGCTGCCCCGGTGTTGACGGGATTGCCTCACTGGATTCATCCGATTGGGTATCGATTTTGGCATAGCGGGTGAAACGTTCAATCAACTCTTTTTTCATTATGTATCCAGCTCCTTTGATCGTTAAAGTCCAGTTTATTATTCTATTTTACCATTATGATAATCAAAAAATGAAGATTAAGCGGGTCTGTTCATCAGCTTTTCCATCGGTTAGAATAAAAGTGAAGACAATACACGTAACTGACTATAAAACTTTAAATTGGGAGGTAGCAGGATGTCTGTTGTGGTAAGTGATGAATGGCTGATGGAACGATTGGAAAATGCCCCTGATCAAACAGTCGTGGTGGATACACGCTTTGATTTGACAGATCCGGACGCCGGCAGAAAAGCATATTTGCAAGGACATATCCCGCAGGCGGTTTATTTGGATTTGGACAAAGATTTATCAGAAAAAGCGGCCAAACATGGCGGCAGTCACCCATTGCCCGATATGGAGATGTTTGCGGCAAAAATAGGCAACATCGGAATTGACCATCATACAACAGTGGTGGTTTATGATCAGCAGAATGACATGTTTGCTGCACGCCTCTGGTGGCTCTTGCAATATGCGGGACATGAAGATGTTCATTTGCTCGATGGCGGCATTGAGCAGTGGGTGGAAGCTGGTCGTGATGTAACGACCGAAATACCGGCACTTGAGGCCAAGGAATTTAAGCCAAATATCCGGGAAGAGGATGCGGTTGATATCAACGAAGTAAAAGAAAAACTTCAGAACCGGTCCGCAACGTTGATCGATTCACGTTCACGGGAAAGGTATCTTGGCGAAACCGAACCGCTTTATAAAAAAGCCGGTCACATTCCCGGTGCAAAAAACTTCTTTTGGAAAAATGTGTTTGATGCGGACGGAAAATGGAAAGGGACCGCGGAACTCGAAGAAAACTTCGGCTCCTTATCCAAAGATGACGAGATTATTGTTTCCTGTGGTTCCGGTGTTTCCGCGTGTCCGAATGTGCTTGCGCTGAAGTCAGCCGGCTTCAAAAACGTGAAGCTGTATCCCGGCAGTTTCAGTGACTGGATTTCCTATGATGAAAATAAAGTCGAAACAAAGGATGAGTGAGAATGAACAAACGCTGTGAATGGGTAACAGACGATCCAATTTATATTGAATATCATGATCATGAGTGGGGGAGACCAGTCCATGATGATCAGAAATTATTCGAAATGCTGTCTCTGGAAGGCGCACAGGCAGGGCTGAGCTGGATTACAATTTTGAAACGAAGAGAAAATTATCGGAAGGCATTTGACAATTTCGACCCTGAAAAAGTCGCTCATTTTGATAGTGACAGAATTCATAAACTTATCCAAAACAAAAACATCATCCGGAACCGACGCAAAATCGAATCAGTGATTACCAATGCCATGGCCTTTTTGAATATACAGCGGGAATTCGGCAGTTTCGATCATTATATTTGGCAATTTGTCGGCGGTGAGCCAATTCTGAATGATTGGGCCGATCATGCGGTTGTCCCCTCATCAACAGAGGAGTCGGAACAAATGAGCAAAGACCTCAAAAAACGTGGATTCAAATTTGTTGGGCCGACAATTTGCTATGCGTTTATGCAGGCAACAGGGATGGTAAACGATCATACGAGAGATTGTTTTTTGTATCATGGAGGGTGGGACGCGGGGTCAGACCCTTTGTCCCACTTTTTTATCGATAAGGACTTGAACATCACCCCCTCTCTCTAGTAAAATACGGCATTGTGTACGTTTGGAAAGGGGGGCGAACATGGTTCAAAGTGCTTTTTTGGAGACGAATGATCACAGAAGCAAAGAAGACATCAAATATGATCTCGACACACTGGAAATTCAGCTATTCAGGATGCAGGAAAACATTAAAAAGATCGCCAGGGATGCGGACATCATTGGGATTGATCAGACGACCAACAATGAATGGGTTGTGATTTATGCTTATAAAAACGGGGATAGCTGTCAGCTAATGCTGCATAATTGCACAAAACCATACCGAGGTGACTGGCATTCAGCTATTCAGGCGGAATACAAGGAGAATCAATATCTGCACATTGCTGATATTAAAGGCGAAGAAAATAAAGGCTATGGCTCTGTCCTGATGAAGCATTTGAAGGAAGAGGCCCGTAAGGATAATCGGCCATGTATTACAGGCGATATTGTTAAGCGCGACTTTGATCATGTTGAAAGACTGAAACATTTCTACAGCAAACATGATTTTGATGTGACAATTGACCATGAGACACAATCCGGCAAAATTATGTGGGTTGATGCGTGAGGAGGCTATTTCTGAATGGAGGAATAGTCTTTTTTATTGGAAGGTTGATTTTAAGTAAGTAATCATTTAGCCGAGTTGTTAGCATCTTTAGTGGCTTCAAGGTGTGAAGTGAGGTCTGCTAGAAGAAGGATCAAAAGAAGACGTTATTGTGTCGGCGGTGATTCTCTGGAAGAAGAGTGCTTTTTACTGAATGTGGGATCAACTGCATCCATTTCTTTTTCTGATTGAAATTGTCTTTTTGGGATTTTATAACCTTTTCGTTGGGTTTTGCCAGGGCTTCCGTCGGTTTTGTATTCAATTTTTTCTTCAGCAATCCATTTATATACAGTTTGTTTATTCACATCAAACAATTCTGCTACATCCTTCACCGAATAATATTCCGGGGTGTCATCATCGGATATACTGACATGTGCGACTGAATTTAGTTCTAGAATCAGTTTTTGAATATAGGGATCGGACAAATCAGTTTCTTTTTCAGTTTCATAGGCTAATTTCAGGATAATGTCACGTGCGACCTTTGTTTTGTTTGCCACTTCTGCTCACCTCCATCTTTATTATAACGTATCATTAAACTTATTAAACATTTTATAACTATTATATGATCTTTAGCCACATCATCAGGCTTTCAAAAAGATAAAGATTTTTTCTCAAAAACCCCTTGCACCTCCAGTCACGTTAGGTCTTATAATCAAGTTATACAAAGATTGCAAGGAGGAAATAAAGTGGGAAAACAAAGCAGCTATACGATTGGCGAGTTCTCAAAGCGTACCAATGTGTCGATAAGAACCCTGCATTATTATGACGACATCGGCTTATTGCAGCCGCAAAAACATCCCAGCTCCGGGCATCGGATTTATGCCGATGAAGACGTGTTGACACTGCATAAAATTATAACGCTCAAATTTTTAGGGTATCGCTTAGAAAAAATAGGGGAAATCCTGCACGAACCAAGTTATACCGTGGATCTGAACGAAACATTAAATCTGCACCTGCAAGCATTGGAAGAAAAGAAAGTGCAGATGGAGGCATCCATCGCCGCCATTAAAAGAACCAGCAAATTGCTGGAGGCAGAAGGTGAAATAGACAGTTCGGTACTGATGAGCCTGATCAGCAACATGCAGACTGAACGAATACAAATGGAGTGGATGAAAGAATATTTGCCTGATGATATGATCGACATCCTTTACAATAAAACGGCAGAAGAAAAGCTGGCTCTGGAAAAAGAATTTGTCCAATTTTACACGGATATTAAAAAACTGGCAGGAGAGCCAATTGACAGTCCTGAGGTACAAAAATTGATGCAATCGTATATTCAATTTTCTTTTCCTACTTGGGGGAGGACGCCGTTCAAATACTGGGTAGCATCGAAATGGAAGAAAAGGAGATTGAGAAGTTTGAAGATCTTGCTCCCTCACCATTTACAGCGGAAGAAGAAAAATGGCTGAATGAGGCTATAGAATATTATATGGAACAAACAGAAATGCTGACAGAAAAAGGGGAAGGGTAAATCCTCTGTCCTAACTGACAATGCGGGTATCGGGTTTTTGTGCAGAAAACCAAAAACAATATTTATAAGAAACAAGGAGGTTATTTATGGAAGCTATAACTGATTCCAACGATTCCATTAAAGTTGTATTTGTGTTTCAAAAAAATGAACAAATGGAGGAAGTGACACTCAATTCATCCCAATTAACGGCATTGTTAAATTCCAAACAGGTGTGGATTGAAACATTCGCTGCAAACCTAAAAATAGAAAACACTGTCTGGTCTTATGGCAATCGTAAAGTTTCTCTGCAAGTTTACCTGAAATAGTCAAAAGAGGAGTCAATTCCTATGCAGAAAAATCGAACTTAAAATCATTTTTGTCCCTCATCTTATCCACCAATATTCCCAAGCTGGCGCTCATATTCGGGCTGATTGGCAGCGTTCTGACAACATTTGTCGGGTTGACTATTCCCCTTTTGACGAGAGAGCTGGTAGATGGTTTTTCTGCTGAAGCGTTGGGAGCAGGCCTGATGATTACGATTGGCGCCGTTTTCATTTTACAGGCCCTGATTGACGGTGTATCTACATACTTGCTTGCCGCGTCTGGCCAGAAAATTGTTGCCGGTCTGCGTAATAAAATATGGCTGAAGCTTATCCGCCTGCCTGTGAGCTATTTTGACCAGCAGGCAAGTGGTGCTTCAGCAAGCCGGGTGGTCAATGATACAGGGGTTGTAAAGGATTTGATTTCTCAGCACTTCCCCCAGTTCATTTCCGGCTTGATTACCATCATTGGATCGGTCACGATATTGCTGATCATGGATTGGAAAATGACCGTGATCATGCTGCTTGCAGTCCCTGTCACCATCGCCATCATGATACCCCTGGGCAGTCAGATGGCAAAGATATCCCGCGGACATTAGATATATCGACCAAACAAACAGGAATATCAACCGGACAAAAAATATATCAACCAAGTAAGAAATATATCAACCGAATAATGAAGATATCAACTCAATACAGTGATCAATGGGGAGATGGATGGGGACGCAAGTGGGGTAATTATGAGATGAGCCCGAAAACTCAAATATAAGCGCGTACCGGCAAATATAAGTCATAGCATCAAGCCACTCAGCCAAACACCCGCTTCACCGTATTTTTAAATTCCCGGAAATAATCGGGTATTTCATCTTCACCCAATCCGGTGCTCATATTCTTGGCGATCGATTCGTTGTACCACTTCTGCTGTTCGTATCCTGCGTTAAAGTTGTCCCATAATGCATCGCCCTGGAGCTTATATTCCTTTTCTATCGACAAAAGATTATCCAATTTATCAGCCACGATCAGATATTTCACATCTTTTGCGGCGTATTTGACGGTGTCGATGGTGTGCTGTTTGCGTTCCTGCCATGTTTTTGATTTATCTTCCGTATGGGCAGAGACAAGCCTTGCCACCTGGATACCAAATTCCTCTTCAATATCCTCTATTTCATAAGGCGTGTCTTCCACGACGTCATGCAAATAGCCGGCAGAGACCAATTCATCGCTGAACCCGGACTTTTCCAGCCGCTCAGCTACGCGGATGGGATGGGTGATATAAGGATCACCGGAACTTTTCCGTGTCTGGCCTTCATGGGCTTTTTCAGCAAATTCTTTAGCTTTCTGTTTCATCGATTGGCCTCCTGAAAACCTCAGATTGGTAGTAAGTATACCAGTCGAATGCTGGATCTGCAATTGTTCCGGGGGACAAAGGGTCTGATCCCGGGGGGACAAAGGGTCTGACCCCGTGTCCCCCGGTGACTGTCCCGGTCAGATCCGTTATCCGATAATTTTGTTTTAATCCAAATCAATTACTGGTATTATAAAAGAAATGACATTAAAGTTAGGATGAATCGTGATGAGCGAAGGTATAAATAAACGTAAGACTGAGCATATCCGGCTTTGTCTAACCGATAATGTGGAGGGTGTGGACAAATCAACAGGGCTTGAAGGGATTTCATTCATACATAACGCATTACCGGAGATCAATTTTGCCGATATTGAGATCGGTACCCGTTTTCTGGACAAGCCAATCAACGCCCCATTTCTTGTCAGTTCGATGACCGGGGGTTCAGAACTGGCAACACAAATCAATCAGAATTTGGCAAAAGCTGCTGAAGTAAAAGGATGGGCGATCGCACTCGGATCAACGCGGGCGCTTCTGGAAAGTGATGCCCATCAGGAGTCGTTTTTAATCCGAAAACATGCACCGCGTGTTCCGCTGATTGCCAATATTGGCGCGGTCCAGCTAAATTATGGCTATGGCCCAGAGGAATGCCGCCGGATTGTTGAGCTGACAGGGGCAGACTCGATTGTTTTGCATTTCAATCCGCTGCAGGAGGCCGTGCAGGATGGCGGTGATCTGAACTTTGAAAATCTGCTGCCTAAAATCGAAAAAGTATGCGCTGCTCTCGACGTCCCGGTTGGCGCAAAGGAAGTTGGTTTTGGCATCGACGGAACGATTGCTGAAAAATTATACGACGCCGGTATTTCCTATATCGATGTTGCAGGTGCGGGCGGAACATCCTGGAGCCAGGTTGAAAAACTCCGCTCGAATGATCCGCTGAAAAAAGCGGCGGCGGAAGCATTCAATAACTGGGGTATTCCGACAAAAGATTGCATTGTTTCGGTAAGGAGCGTATTACCGGCTATTCCGCTCGTCTCCAGCGGCGGGATGAAAACCGGTATGGATGCAGCCAAAGCACTGACCATCGGTGCTGATGTTATAGGTTTTGCCAGAAAATTACTGCAGGCAGCAACTGAATCGGATGCAACCGTCATTGAAACGATGGACCAAATCGAACTTGAACTGAAAATGACGATGTTCGGCATTGGTACTAGAACCCTTGATGAATTGAAAAACACAAAGCGCGTATCCATCATGGGTAAATCATTGCTCGAATATTGATTGGAAAAACTGTTTACCCAATTGGTGAGCAACTTTTCCACGTTTCGTAACATATGCAGCAGATAACATTATCAAAAAGAGGTAATACAGCTGTACAAACGATTTCTCTTCAATGAAAAAATTAAGTGATAAAACCCACAAAGAAGGGGCGATAAGAAATGGTCAAGCAATCTCAATGGCAGTGAAACCGGGAAGAGATTGAATGTAAAATTCCAATACAAACGTCGGTAAACATGAAAACGCCAAAGTTTGAATGAAAACCGCCAGAGTTTAGCCCAAAACCGCCAGAGTTAGGAACATAAACGCCAAACTTGACCGTCAAAACGCCAAAGAATCTCACTTTCGACCTTAAAGTCTTATGCGAAAGGCTGTTCATCGTAAAATATATGGTTATAATCCGGAAACCTCCAGATACTAATACGAAAAGGAGGTTTTCCATTTGGATAAAGAAATGCACGAGCCTAAAGATAATAAGTTCATTCCAATGACGTCGATTACGAGCGGTTCAGGACGGGAAATTATCAATGATGTCTATTATTACACCGATCAAATTGCCAATATCGCTTTTCTCGGTTATCCGGATAAAGGTGGCTGGGTGTTGGTTGATGCCGGGCTGCCGGGTGCTGCAGATGAAATCCGTTCAGCTGCTGCAGATCGGTTTGGAGAGGACTCGAAACCGTCTGCCATCATTCTGACGCATGGACATTTTGATCATGTCGGCGGGTTGGTTGAGCTGGTGGATGAATGGAATGTTCCGGTATACGCTCATGAGCTCGAGATGCCGTATTTAACCGGTGAAAAAAGATACCCCGAGCCTGATCCGGGTGTCGAGGGGGGCGTGCTGGCCAAAATATCCGGTATTTATCCGAATGAACCCATTAATTTAGGTGATGCTGTCAAACCGCTCCCTGGCGACCATACAATACCCGGGCTGGATGACTGGGAATGGATCCATACACCAGGTCACACACCGGGACATGTATCATTCTACCGGGAAAATGATTCCTTGCTTCTATCCGGGGATGCGTTCATTACCGTGAGGCAAGACTCGTTTTACAACGTGCTGATGCAAAAAGATGAGGTAAACGGCCCGCCCCGTTATTTAACAACGGATTGGGAGGCAGCAAAGAAATCCGTGGAAAAACTGGAAGCACTAAATCCGGACATTGTTGTACCCGGCCATGGCACGGCAATGCGCGGTGAAGAGCTGACGGAAGGATTGCGCCATCTTGTTCAAACGTTTGATCAAACGGCAAAACCGGATTACGGTCGTTATATCGATGATGACCAGCACAAGCATTAGATGGCATGATTTTGGCGGAAACCAACGTCCTGCCACTGTGACCGAAAAGACGTTGACACCTCCGAAAAGTGTTTTAAGCACAATAGTTCCTGTCAAATTTGATGCTGTGCTACAATAAACCCAGAAATGGGGTGTTTAGATGAAAATAGACGTATGGTCAGACTTTGTGTGCCCGTTTTGTTATATCGGCAAACGTCGATTGGAAGGGGCACTGGAACAGTTTGCGCATCGCAATAATGTTGAAATAAGCTATAAAAGCTATGAACTGGACCCAAACGCTGAAGAAAACCCTGACCAGAATATCCATGAATACCTTGCCAATCAAAAAGGAATGTCGTTTGAACAGGCAAAAAGCATGAACGAAAGCCTGGGAGAGCAAGCTGCTGAAGTGGGATTGACATACAACTTTGATACGATGCAGCATACGAATACATTTGATGCTCACCGTGTCGCTAAATATGCTGCTGTAAAAGGCAAGGGAAAAGAAATGACCGAACGCCTTTTAAAAGCATATTTCACTGATTCCGAATTGATTAGTGATCATAAAACGTTAGTTAAACTTTCCGGTGAGGTTGGTCTGGACAAGGATGATGTAACTGCTTTACTGAAGGCAGATGATTATGCCGGCGATGTCCGTGCTGATGAGAAAGAGGCAGAACAATTGGGTGTGCAGGGTGTTCCGTTCTTTGTTTTCAATGATAAATATGCTGTATCCGGAGCCCAGCCGCAGGAAGCCTTTTCCGAAGTATTGGAAAAGGTGTGGGAAGAAGAGAATGAAAAACCGGTATTGCAATCATTGAATCCCAAAAAGTCCAAAACCACGTATTGTACCGATGAGGGCTGTGAAATAGTAGAAGAAGATTAATATGGAATAACAACCGAAACCTTTGAAAAGATGATGTCTTTTCAAAGGTTTCTTTTTTATTCACAGTTTTTTAATGAGTTATGTTGCAGTTGTCACAAAATCTGATATAATGGCTGTAATTCTAATTGATAATGAATTTCATTATTAATTAGATTAGACTCATTAAAAAATAATAACAATTATAAAGTGTATTCGAGGGTTTTTTATGAAGATTTGGCATCTGGTACTGGCAGCAATTGTTTTATCATTCACTTCCGTATTTATCGGTGTATCAGACATTGCGCCGTGGAAGATCTTCAGTTTATCTGAGGACCAGCTGGAGATTTTGATGATCAGCCGCCTGCCAAGGCTTGCAAGTATCCTGATTGCCGGGATGAGTATGAGCATATGCGGACTTATCATGCAGCAGCTGAGCAAAAATAAATTTGTTTCACCGACAACCTCGGGTACATTGGATTCAGCCAGACTGGGGATTCTGGTTGCGCTGATGATTTTCACGTCTGCCAGTCCACTGCAAAGAATGTTTGTTTCATTTGTATTTGCTCTCTTGGGCACATTCATTTTCATGAAGATTCTGGAAAAAATAAAATTCAAGGATGCCATTTTCATACCATTGGTTGGTCTGATGTTCGGGAATATCATCAGTTCAGTCGCCACATTCCTTGCTTACAAAAACGACTTGATTCAGAATATGTCATCGTGGATGCAGGGCGACTTCTCGATGATCATGAGCGGCAACTATGAATTGATGTATGTCAGCATCCCGATTCTGATTATTGCTTATTTATTTGCAAACAAATTTACCATAGCAGGGATGGGCGAAGATTTTGCCCGAAATCTGGGGCTGAATTACCGGCAGGTCGTCAATATTGGACTGATTATCGTGGCACTGGTGACAGCATCCGTTGTGTTATCAGTCGGGATTATTCCATTTCTTGGGCTGATTATTCCGAATATCGTAACGATTTATCAGGGTGATCATTTAAAGAAGAGTCTGATACATACAGCACTGCTGGGGGCAAATTTTGTATTAGCCTGCGATATTATCGGGCGAATTATCATTTATCCGTATGAAATTCCGATCAGTCTGACAGTCGGTGTGATCGGAAGTGGCATATTCATTTATCTGCTGCTGAGGAGAAAGAAATATGGGCTATAAGAAAAAAACAGTCATCCTAGCCATTATCGCAGTAGTTATCGCCCTGATTTACATTTTTTACGACCTGACAGGCAACATTAGCTATATTCTGCCACGGCGGATCACCAGTGTTGTCGCTATCATACTGACCGGTTCGTCCATTGCATTCGCGACAACGGTGTTTATGACGATTACGAATAACCGTATTCTAACACCGAACATTTTGGGACTGGATTCACTATATCTCTTGCTCCAAACCTTTATCATCTTTGCATTCGGATCACGGTCGCTGGTCATGATGAGCAGCAGCATCAATTACTTTATATCAGTCGGTATTATGGTGCTATTTTCATTGCTGCTCTACCAATTTTTATTCAAAGGCGAAAACCACAACATTTATTTTCTGCTTTTGGTCGGTATGATTTTGGGAACGTTTTTCGGCAGCTTTACCGATTTTATGCAAGTACTGATTGACCCGAACGAGTTTATGGTAGCCCAGGACCAGATGTTTGCCAGTATCAATAACGTAAACGAAGACCTCGTTTATTTATCACTTGGCTTAATGGCACTTGTCCTGCTTTATTTCATCCGGTTTTATAAGTATCTTGATGTGCTGGCGCTGGGAAAAGATCAGGCTATCAACCTGGGTGTTCCGTATAATTATGTTGTAAAGCGGCTTCTGATCGTTGTGGCAGTTCTGATTTCAATTGCCACAGCGCTGGTTGGTCCGATCACCTTCCTTGGGTTATTGGTTGTCAATGTAGCATATGAGTTTATAAAAACGTTCCGCCATTTTTACATCATCATTGGCTCAGTACTGATCAGTATCATTGCACTTTTGGGCGGACAGTTTCTTGTCGAGGAATTATTTGCATTCCAAACAACACTTAGTGTGGTTATTAACTTTGTCGGCGGTATTTACTTTATCTATCTTTTATTAAAGGAGAATAAGTCATGGTAGATCTGAAGCGGGTTTTTAAAAAGTATAATCAGAAAAATGTCATCAATGATGTCTCGGTTTCGGTGGAAAAAGGCACGATTACGTCATTCATAGGGCCAAATGGTGCTGGAAAGAGTACACTTATTTCGATGATCAGTAGACTGATTGCCAAGGATGAAGGCGATATTACGATTGACGGTAAAGATATCACTAAGCAGAAGAATAATGATATGGCCAAAAAGATTTCCATATTGAAACAGAGCAATAATGTAAACCTGCGTCTGACGATCCGTGAACTGGTTTCATTTGGCCGTTTCCCATACTCTCAGGGCAGGCTCAATGAAGAAGACTGGGCAAAGGTGGATGAAGCGATCGATTATATGGAACTTCGCGATATTCAGGATAAATTTCTTGACGAACTTAGTGGCGGTCAGCGGCAGCGCGCTCATATCGCCATGGTTATCGCCCAGGACACCGAATATATTTTGCTTGACGAACCATTGAACAATCTGGATATGCGCCATTCTGTACAAATCATGAAAACATTGCGCAGGCTGGTCGACGAACTCGGCAAAACGATATTGATTGTTATACATGATATTAATTTTGCTTCATGCTATTCAGATCAGATTGTTGCACTCAAAGATGGTGAAGTCGTCAAACAGGGCCGTACCTGTGACGTCATTGACAAGTGTGTACTTCGAGAAATATACGACATGGACATCGACATTAAGAACGTTAATAATCAAAGGATCTGTGTATATTTTGCGTAGCAGGAGGGATCAACATATATGAGAAAAGCGCTGTTAATAGCGATTCTAGGTATTTTAGTCATGGTAACTGCCGCATGCGGCCAATCATCGAATGGCAGCGGAGACGATTCAGGAAATTCATCCAGCGAGCAGGAAACGGTAACAGTTACACATGAACTTGGAGAAACGGACGTGCCAAAAAACCCTGACAAAGTAGTGGTTTTTGATTTCGGCATACTGGATACACTTGATAAACTCGGCATCGAGGTGGCAGGTGTTCCAAAAGATGCGATTCCATCCTATTTGGAAAAATATGAAGGTGAGGATTACGAAAATGCCGGGAGTCTGAAGGAGCCGGATTTTGACAAACTGGCACAAATCAATCCGGATCTCATCATTATTTCAGGGCGGCAGGCGTCGTTGCATGAACAATTAATGGAAATTGCACCAACCATTCACCTTGGTGTTGACACAACACGGTACATGGAATCATTCAAGGAAAATATGAAAACGGTCGGAAAGATTTTTGATAAAGAAGAGGAAATCGACCAGGAACTGCAGACGCTTGAAAAATCGATTGCCGATTTGCAGGAAAAGGCTTCATCAAGCGATAAAAATGCATTAATTATTCTGGCTAATGATGACAAAATCAGTGCATATGGGCCAAGTTCCAGGTTTGGCCTCATTCATGATGTGTTTGAAGTTCCGGCGGTTGATGAGAATATTGAGGCGTCCACACACGGCATGAATGTTTCGTTTGAATATGTCGTCGAGCAGAATCCGGATATGCTTTACGTCATTGACCGTGGTGCTGTTGTGGGAAGTGACTCTTCGGCAAAACAGGTTGTTGAAAATGAGCTTACCAAAAAAACAAAAGCATACCAGAGTGATAATATCGTTTATTTAGATCCGGATTATTGGTACCTTTCCGGTGGAGGGTTAGTCTCTGTTCAGGAAATGATCAATGAAATTTCAAATAGTCTGGATTAATACAGAAGCAGGGGATTGGTGATGATGCCAATCCCCTCATTATATACGGCAGAATTAAGTAAAAGTACGGGGAAATTGTAATTGAAATGTTAATGAAGGCCATCAAAGCTGCTGGCATGGGGTATCACATAAAATAGCTTGTATAATAAAACTTGCGATTGTCCCATAAAATATGTTTGAATGAAAGAACAATGACAGGAAATGAGGGAAATCCAATTATGAAGAAGTTTATGATGATTATGATGGCGCTTGGTCTCGTTGTCGTTTTAGCAGCATGTAACGATGACTCTGAAGATAATAATGAAAATGGTTCTAAAGAAAGTCAGGATGAACAAGCCTCTGGACAGCAGGAAATGCCTGAACCGGACTTGGAAGGTATTCCGGATGTTGTAGCAGAAGTGAATGGTGAAGAAATAACCGGAGACGAATTTGAAAGTACTTACCAGGGTCAATTTCAGCAAGTGGCTATGCAATCACAAATGACCGGGCAGGAACTCGACCAGGATCAATTAAAACAGCAGGTTGCAGAAAGTATGGTAGGTACCGAACTGATCATACAGGAAGCAAACAGTCGTGATTACAGTGCTTCGGAACAAGAAGTCGATGATACATTGAGTGAATTGGCAGAGCAGGCTGGTATGGATTCAACAGATGAGGTAATGTCCACTTTGGAAGAACAGGGCATGAATGAGGATGAAATCATGTCTCAACTTGAAACGCAAGTGAAAGTCGATAAATTAATTGCCGAAGAATCAGGGGATACTGAACCAACGGAAGAAGAACTGCAAGAGGCTTACGATCAGTATAAAGCTCAGCAGGAACAAGCGAGTGGAGATGGAGAAGAGGCAGATATTCCTTCTTTTGATGACATGAAATCAGATCTTAAAACCCAACTGACGCGACAAAAAGAGATAAAAGCACAGCAAACGCTGATTGATCAGCTTCGTGAAGATTCAGACGTGACGATCAATCTATAATCGGACAAAAAGCCAGGTTCTAATGTTGAACCTGGCTTTTTGTACTTAATACAGATCTATTTTCAGTTCTTAACAGCGGATTCCTTAATATGCAGGATAACGTTGTCCAACACCTCTAAAAAATGTTTCATCTGCTCATCGGATCCGACCGTGATACGGAGGTAATGCTCGATATCAGGCTTATCAAAATGGCGCACGAGAATTCCTTGCTGTTTTAAACGCTGATAGAGCGATTCAGCTGAAATTTTATAATGTGAAACAAAAATAAAATTGGCTTGCGATGGCAGTACGTGAAATCCGCGCTTTTTCATCTCAGGAATCAATCGCTCTCTAGTGTTGATAATTTTTTGGATCGTCTCCTGAAAGTAGTCTTCATCTCTGATCGCTGCTGAGGATCCTGCGATGGCAAGACGATCAACCGTATAGGAATTGAACGAATCTTTAATCCGCTTCAGCCCTTCAATCAGCCCCGGGTCACCAATCGCAAAGCCGACACGCAATCCGGCGAGCGACCGTGATTTCGACATCGTCCTGACAACCAGCAGATTCGGATATTTTGTAACCAAAGAAACAGCTGAATCGGGTGCAAAATCGATATACGCTTCATCAATGATAACGACATTTTCCGGATTATTCATCACAATGTCCTCGATGACCGCTACATCGAGATATAAACCTGTCGGGGAATTCGGATTCGCTATGACAACACCGCCTTCAGCTCCGAAAAAATCCTCAGCCGGTATTGTGAAATCACGGTTTAAAGCAATTTCGTCATAAGGAATATTAAACAGTTTCGCGTATACCGGATAAAAACTGTACGTAATCGCAGGGAAGCAGATTTGGTTATGCGGTTCAAAAAAGGCCATAAACGAAAATGCCAGTATTTCATCGGATCCATTTCCGATGAAAATGGTATCCTTGCTGACGTGATAATAACGGCTGATTTCGTTACAAAGTTCATCAGCATCGGGTGCCGGGTATAAGTGTAATGTCCGTTTCATTTCTGAATGAATTGCTTCAGATACTTGTGGTGATGGGCCGTACGGATTTTCATTTGTATTCAGTTTAATAATGTTCGGATCATTCAGCTGTTCACCCGGGACATAGGGTTTTGTGCGTTTGACGGTTTCGCTCCAGAACTTATTCATTGGCGCTTCCTTCCTTTGCCGCATGACGTTTGGCCAGCTCCTGTTTAATATCTGAAATGGAAACCCCCATTAATTCCATCAGGACAAGTGTATGGTAGGTTAAATCGGCCATTTCCCATACGATTTCGTCACGATCGGCATTTTTGGCACCGATGATGACTTCACTTGTTTCCTCGCCAACCTTTTTAAGGATTTTATCAATTCCTTTATCAAATAAATAAGTGGTGTAAGACTCTTCTCTTGCCTCGTGACGCCGTTGTCTGATGAGGGCAGCCAATTCACTCAAAGTGATTTCCTCAGGTGTGTCATCACGGTTTAGCAGTGTATGATAAAAACACGTTTTCTGTCCGGTATGACATGCGGGTCCGAGTGGCGCAACCTTCACGAGCAATGAGTCGGCATCACAGTCGTAACGGATGTCTCTGACAAGCTGCCGGTTGCCGGATGTTTCCCCTTTATGCCAGAGCTCT
Source organism: Lentibacillus sp. (assembly GCF_035301925.1). GTDB lineage: Bacteria > Bacillota > Bacilli > Bacillales > Amphibacillaceae > Lentibacillus. The sequence goes on from NZ_DATGTI010000097.1 coordinate 20,465, forward strand.
TGTCGTTTTCGGCTGAAAAACCATGTTTCGCCGCTTTCAATTGTCTTGGCCAGCGACTCCTTGTTCATATAGGCCAGTGTCAGCACGTCATTTGTCCTGACATCCTGTATGATCGCTGGAATCAACCCGTCCTTGTCAAATGTGAGTTCCTTCAGTTGTTCGTCATCCATGTGGTTACCTCCTGACTGTAATACCGTTTTGCTCAAGATAGACTTTCAATTCGGGTATACTGATATCGTTATAATGAAAGACTGATGCTGCCAGTGCTGCATCAGCATTTGCTTTTGTCAGCACCTCAGCAAAGTGATTGTTTGCTCCGGCACCGCCGCTAGCAATTACAGGGATATTGACATTGTCGGCGATGGTTTTGGTCAAATCCATGTTATAACCACTTCTGTCCCCGTCCGTATCGATCGCATTCACGACGATTTCGCCGGCACCAAGCTGTTCGCCCAGTATAGCCCATTCGGTAGCGTCCATACCGGTATCTTCCCGTCCGCCTTTAACAAAAATGGTCCATTGTCGAGGTCCGGTCTGTTTGGCGTCTATTGAGAGCACGATGCAGTGACTGCCGTACTTCCAGGCTGCTTCGCTGACCAGGTCCGGGTTTTTAATGGCAGCGCTGTTGATGGACACTTTGTCTGCTCCAGCTCTGAGTGCCTGATGAACATCATCAATGCTGCGGATACCGCCCCCGACTGTAAACGGAATGGCGATTTCGGCCGCAACTTTTTGAACGATGTCAAGGAATATCGGCCTCTCTTCATGTGATGCTGTAATATCATAAAAAACGAGTTCATCCGCGCCCGCTTCATTGTAACGTTTAGCAAGTTCAATCGGATCGGCCACATCGCGAATGTTCTGGAATTTATGCCCTTTGACGACCCGTCCTTTATCAACATCCATACATGGAATAATTCGTTTGGTGAGCATTTAAGTTTCCTCCCGTATTGCTTGAAAAGATAATGTGCCATCGTACAGTGCTTTGCCGATGATGGCTCCATACAAATTCATATGTTTCAGTCTGCGGATATCCGCTTTGGATGTTACACCGCCTGATGCAATGACGTTAATGGAAGTCAGTTGATTAATCGTTTCGAGTTCCTGAAAATTTGGCCCCTTCAGCATGCCATCCTTTAAAATATCGGTATAAATGACTGTGGTGACACCAATTTCTTCAAGTTCTTTAACGAGATCCGCCGCCTTCACATTACTCGTTTCCGTCCAGCCATCAGTCGCCACATAACCATTTCTGGCATCAATCGATACGGCGATTTGATCACCACATGTACTCACTGCTCTTTTCAGAAATGCTTTGTCACTGATAGCTGCTGTCCCGATGATGACCCGCTCCGCGCCTGCTGACAGATAATCGCGTATGATATCCAATGAGCGGACACCGCCGCCGACCTGGACAGGGATATTAACCGCATGTACAATATCGCGGATTGTCCCAATATTTGCTGATACACCATCTTTGGCACCATCCAGGTCAACAACATGCAAAAACTCAGCCTGGCTCTTTTCCCACTGTTCAGCAACTAAAGCAGGAGAGTCGTGGTATATTTTTTCGTTATTATAGTCCCCTTGAATAAGGCGGACACATTTACCGTTCCTGATATCAATTGCTGGAAAAAGGATCATGATAGCATCGCTCCAAAATGTCGTAATTGTTGCAGTCTAGTGCACTGCTTTTTTCCGGATGATTGCCGGCGCAGTGTGAAATGCAAGAAATGATCGTTTATAAGAAAAGTGCTTTTTTAAAGGCAGGTGTTTTGCACCGAGTTTACGAAGGTGCAAAACGCCAATTCGCGCGACAAGCCCGCCAATTCGCGCGAGAGGTCTTTCCCGGGCTCAAGTTCTACCTAGAGTGACCCCTTGGTCGATGGGATGCCCTCGATTCTGTCGTTCAGTGATGCAGCTTGATCAAGCACCCGACCGAAACCTTTAAAAATCGATTCAATAATATGATGGCTGTTTGATCCGTATACCAAATT
>NZ_DATGTI010000098.1:0-16139 GCF_035301925.1 Lentibacillus sp.
TGCCCGGCTGCAGTCTCCTTATTGCATGTTCTCACGGTTTTTAGATGTGAGAAAACCCGGGCTGGAGAAACTGAATGGTTCTGGCCTGCCCGGTTTATAGCAAATTCTTAAGTTTAGTATTTGTACGATTGTCCACCGTCAATTAGAATAACAGTCTCATTGATAAATCCGGCTTCATCTGATAACAGGAAGGAAACCAGATTAGCCACTTCCTCAGGTTTTCCAAACGCTCCGATTGCATGACCGGCACCAAACAAGTGCTAACCACTGATTCTCAGGCGTATTGTGTATCAACTTCATGCATTCATTGACCCTTCACTACCCGGTTGTATCATTGACTGATAAATGTCATCGAGCGACCAAGTTTTACCTTTCTCATCTTTATAAATCACATGCTCACGCTTAAAATGGAGGGGCGACTCCAGTCCGGCCGCCGCTGCGACCCGGAATAAGCCTTTCCGCATGGAGATCAGATAGTTGGCGGTACGGTGTTTCTTTTCGTCGATGACAAGTGCCTTCTGGAGGTCAGGATCAGTTGTTGCGACACCGACTGGACAAATATTGGCGTGGCACTTCAACGTCTGAATGCACCCAACCGTAATCATGAATGCCCGTGCAATATTGACTAAATCCGCACCCATAGCCAGAGCAATTGCCACCCGGTCAGGTGAATATAGCTTCCCTGATGCAATGATTTTCACCCGGTCCCGTACGCCATATTTTTTTAGCGCATTGTCCACTAATGGCAGAGCAGACTTAATCGGCAGCCCGACACTGTCCGTCAGTTCCTGATACGAAGCACCTGTGCCGCCTTCACTGCCATCGATTGTGATGAAATCCGGTCCTTTCCCTGTATCGCGTATCGCTTTGGCCAAATCATCCGCTTCGAAATGACTCCCAACCACGATTTTCATGCCGACCGGTTTACCGGAATGTTCGCGGACCTGTTCAATAAAATCAAACAAAGAAGGCAAATCACCGAACTCCGGGAAACGGTTCGGGCTGTCAATGGAAGTGAACGGCTCGACCATCCGAATCCGGGCAATTTCTTCGGTCACTTTCTCAGCGTCCACGTGCCCGCCACGTGTTTTCGCACCCTGTGCCAGCTTCACTTCAAACGCCTTCAGCTGTGGAATCTGGCTTTTTTCCTTCAGCTCATCCCAGTTAAAATGACCTTCCTTATCCCTTAGTCCAAACATCCCGGGGCCAATCTGCATGATCAGATCGACACCGCCTTTTAAATGATAATCCGACAGACCACCCTCGCCTGTGTTCATCCACGTGCCTTTCGCAATCCCAAGGCCTTCTGATAGTGCCGTGATGGCCCGTTCACCGAGTGATCCATAACTCATCGCCGACATCCCGATCTGTCCGCGGACTCTGAACGGCTCGCGGCAGTTTTCACCAATTACAATGGTATCTTTCTCATCAAGCAGATAGACAGGCGATTTTTCTTCCTCCAAATGCTCTTCCCGCTGCGTGAATAGCGGGTCTTTGGTTAATAAATAACGATCAGTCGTCACCTTTGTTTCCCTGTCCATTCTTAATTCTTCAGTCAACTTTGGAAACATGCTATTCCGGATATAATAGCCTGCTTCTTCAAAATCCCGCTGTGAACCAAATCCTTCAACATCACGCTTATATTTCGCTTTTTTCACGATGTGCCCGTACTCTTCCCGCGAAATCGGCTTGCTTTCACGATCATTATTGAAAAAATATTGCCGCAGTTCCGGACCGATTTTTTCAAAAAAATAGCGCGCTCGTCCAATCACGGGATAATTGCGAAGTACCGGATGCTGCCGCTGTGTACGGTCGACAAAGTATATGTATATCCCAATACCCAGGAGAGTAAGTACAACAATTGCTACAACGACAAACCCGATAACCGTTATGATATCTGCTATGTTCATGTTTGTTCCCCACCTTTTAATATAACTCTCTGTTGGTAGGGTTTGTCATTTAACCGATTTTATCCATGTCAGAAGCGGACGGGTTTTACCGCATTAGAAAAACTCGGCACTCGCCTTGTCTTATAGCGAGTGCCGTTATTTTTCTCATAAAGTCATGCTCAGTTCTATTTTTTCGCCTTTTAACAATGTGATGCCTGCCTTTCATTAAATTAGTCCAAGTTCCATAGCCTGCATGACTGACGTTTAAGGAAGTTAGTTTAAACATAAGCATCACACCTTTCTATGTTGATTAAGGATATTGTACCATAATAAAAGCTGAATGACCGTACCTTCAATTGTTTTTACTTAACATTTTATCGATTCATCAGATAAAATAGGGTTATCATTTTCTAAGGACTTTCGTAATTCTCTTTCTTCATCCTAATCAGTAACTTTGAAGAATCATATGCGTATACTTCATTCACTTGACTGACTTGGGTATAATTCATGCCTGATTCAACTTCCCCTTCCAATTGTTTATCATTTGTTTTTATGGATTCCATAAAAGGGTCACCTTTTAAATTTTCTATCAATCTATTATCGCCCGCTTATTCGGATTTCTTAAAAAGTCAAACAGCATTCTGATCTGTGATTCGGTATTTCGTTTAGTGGAAAGGGGCGGCAACTGACTTTCAGGGAAAAATTGAACGCCTTTTGTTTCCACTCCATGACTGGCCTGTCCCCCAACAATCTCACAGTGAATAAATATTTTGTAGTACTGATAAGGCAATGGTGGGTGTGCGTGTTTATTCGTATCCAGCACGGCGATCAGCTTTCCGGGAACAACTTTGAAGCCGGATTCCTCTTTTATTTCCTTCACTGCATTTTCTGCAGATGAAAAACCTATATCACAAAACCCGCCAGGCAGCGACCAGCTGTCATCTATTTTTTCCTTTACCATCAAAATCTTATCATCCTGAAACACGACGCCGCGGACATCCGCTTTAGGCGTCTGATAGCCTGTTTCGTTTGTAAATAATTCTTTGACTTTTGCCATTTCTGTTTCGGTATACTCAGCCATGATTTCTGCACTGATGTCCCGTAATTCCTCAAATCGCTCTATGTCGTATACGTCCTCTGAAAAAGCCAACCCTGCCTGTGATATGGATTGGATGCGCTTTGCCCATTCCAGCCACTTATGACTCATTTTGAACACCTGCTCTATTGAAGTTTTTGCTCTCTTTCTTCTCTCTTTAAGCTTAACGAACCGAATCATTGCTGTGCCAAGCTGCTTCCGGTCTTGACTCCGGATAGCCATTCGCTTCTCGATATGCCTTCCGCTCCCCAGTAAAGTCAAACCATTGTTTCACGGATCCCGGATGATTGGCATGATGAATGACACACCTGATCTGATCCTCGACACATGGATCAACCCAATAGCCCAAATCCTTTTCAAGCTTATCCAATAGTAAAGCACCATCTTTGTTTTTCAAGTCATCAAGGCTATAACAGCCAAGATTCTCAACAAGTGTGTCAGCAAATTTATGCCCGATTGAAGGGATTTGTTGAAACGTTGCTAAAGCTTTGATAAGTCGGGCACGTTTGTCGGATGTCTTTAAAACGTGGGCCAGCTCAAATATTTCAAGCTCATGGACGTCGCTTAATTTGATTTTGGCCGCGCGTAAATTCGCTTTTTCCTCTGAAGTCAGCGGCAGTTTGGGATTACTTTTTGCCATAATGATCACCGCTTTCTCATTCGCCTATTATAAAAGTTTATACATGTAATACTCATTCGCAGGTTCCCCGTCTATCATAAGTGAATGCACCTTTTCCCCCTCAATCTGAAAGCCCATTTTCTGGTAGAGTTTAACAGCTTTTACATTATCTTTGATGACTGTCAGCTCCAGCCTGGTTAGGCCGGTCTCTCCCGCCCATTCAAATATCTTCTCGATCAATTTCGTTGCAACGCCTTGTCCCTGAAATACATCATGAACACCAAGCGCAAGGTACGCCGAGTGCTTATTCCGCCTCATTTTACCGCCAAATGCTGCAATAAACCCGGCGAGCTGCCCGTCAATTTCAGCCACAAAAAAGACTGACCGCTCTTCCGATGAAGTCCTTTCGATAGCCTGTTTTTGCTGCTCAACCGTTGTCTTTCTTTCGCCGGGCTCATGCAGCATGAATCCGGACTCATCAATTCTCTTGTTCAACTCCAGAAATTCTTCAGCATCATTTAATTCAATTGGTCTGATGATCATTGTCGTGTGTCCTCTCCCTACGTGTCCGCTGTCCTTATTCTTTTATATACCCGTCAGTCGTCAGCTCCTGTGGCTGAACTAATTCCGCCTTTCCCCCGCCGCTGACCTGCTGCGATACTGAACCGTTTTCACTTGATTGATCGGAAGTCGTTTCTTCCAGCTTATCCGGTTTAATTGGTGTTGAAAACTGAAACCCGTAATCACGCACCCCTTCCAATACAGCAATGGCGATTGGATAGGTGAGTGCTTGTGTGTTGAAACTCCCTTTCTTCGGACTGGTTACATTATGGGTGACTTTAACGGTTCCTTTGCCAGCTTTTGACTCCGGTGAAACAATTTTCTCAAGCTCCATCTTTTCGATTTCAACTGCAAAGCCGCCGGTTGGCTTTTGCCCCAGCATGATGACGACATATGTCTTCCCGTCCGCATGAAAAACCTTTTTCGCTTCATTTGACCGATTTTTTTCAATCCATTTCTGCACACTGTCCGGCGCTTCACCAACATCGATTGTCCTGAACGAAAGCTCCGTTTTTTCCCTCGTGATTGGTCCTTCTTCACTCACTGTGTCATCCTCCATTGTTCCTGACCCGCAGCCAGTTAGTAATAGGGCTGATAAAATCACCATTACGACATTGCGTACATTCCGCTCCATATCGGGATACCCCTTTCAGCTATATTATTTATTCTAGCTGAATGCTGTGAATCCTTTAAAAAATTGTACCATCAGCCGGTCACTTGTATATGGCATACATCTAGCTTATGCCAAATTGACTGCCAATCCTTTTTCCTGATCCGTTCTTCATAAACACGGGCTAGTCCTTTATTTTCTATAAAATAAGGTGTGGGTTTTACTTTTAGCTGAATGACGTCATTTATTCCGTGCGGAGCCGTCAACATCACATCTCCCGTTTTATCTATTGTTAATCCCAGGGCCGTGGCTGTTTCCGGAAATTTGGCTATCGCATCAACTGAAGAGGTGTATGGTGGAAGGTCATTTCTAAGATGCATCCTGGCTTCATTTTTGACAGACCAGGGAACGTCGGGAAGCAAATGTCTCAGCTGCTGCTCCAATTTCTTTTCCTTTGATTCATCCAAGTTCGTTTTATCAAAATAAACAACATCGACATCAGGCAGGATCGTTCTTTCGCTGAAATTATGTAATGTATCCCAAATTTTTGTTCTCACAAAACCGGCACAAACCCACCAGTCTGGGGGATTTAACATGGCAGCTGCATTTAACACTTGCATCATCCATTCATCCTGTTTAACCAGCTCGAGCACATCTTTTTCGTTTTGAAATTTGATCATATTTCCTTTAAACCCTTTCGTTCATGTTGCTTTTAAACATATACCGCATCCCTTTACCGGCAAGTGGTTCATCCTCATACCGTGGCAAAACATGCAAATGCGCATACAACGCCCGGCGAGATGCCTATTGCGATGCCATTTCCCATCGGATTATCGGGCTTATTCCGATCACTCATAAAAACGTTCCTCCATTAACCGTTTTCTTGGTATAATTATAACATGATTATTCTCCGTAAGAAAAAATCCATTCTCCATTCACCACCTTAGTCATTCCTGTTTACTGGGCTGTCCATCCGATTATGGTAGGCATTGATCAACTTCTGCCGCCTGAAGAATAATGTAACGATCAAAGCGGCCTCACCGACCATGAACAGGACCGTCCCAAGCATCAATCCGCCGAAAAATACCGCTTCATCAATATTCCAGGAATATAGGAACCAGCCAAATATCGCACATGCACACAGAAATAGATTAATAACACTTGCGATAAAAACTTGCGATCCAAACCAGCCAGTCATTTTAATTGCTTTCCAGCCATACAGGTAACTGAGAACCAGCCCAATGATTATAAATAAAACGAAAATGATAATAGCTAAAGCACTACTGCCTTCCAACGTCATGCTACATATACACCTGCCATTTGTTTATTTAATTTGGAATATAGGACTTCCAATTCTTTTCCCCTTTCCACATGAAATAATTATAACAAATTTGCAGCAGCGCTATAGCAGAAAGAACCGCAATCACAGTCCTCTTAATAACCCCATATACCTTTATTGACAAAATAAATGAGCAATACTAATCCAGTCCATACAACAACATAACGGACCGGTCTCGGGATTAATAACAATTTTGAGGTTAAGTACTGTCCAAGATAGCTGCGATTATTGTGATCATGGTTTCTCATTCAACCCCACCTTCATCAATCGACAATAACGCACCGACAGCACCGCTATATTCACCACGCTTCAAAAATACAGGCTTTTTCCCGATCATCCAAGCATACGTTTCAATAATCTCCCTTATTATCGAATTGGAACGGAAGGATGAGCCGACGTAAACGATTGAATCTGCATTATATTGTGCTGCCATCTGACTGCTGATCGTGACAATTACTTCACCGATTAAACCAATAATAGCTGCCAGCGTATCTGGATGTGAGGGGGACTCCTTCGTCATGAATTCTGTTTTTCCGAAGTTGCTGGCCGTCAAATCACCGGAAATCGGCGGCACCGCTCCTTCAAAAATATCCTTGACTTTCAGATCCACTTTTTCCCTGTCACCGTCGCTCGCAGCTTCAACAATTTCTTCATAGTCCTTCATACCAGTGGTCAGATAAGCGAGTCCCAACAGGGTTCCGCCGCCTATACCGGACCCACCGACCCGCTCCTGCTTGCCATTTTGGACATAGTGCATGGAAGTCCCGGTACCGACATTCACAAATAGAAAATGACTCCCAAGAGAATGGTCATCCTCATCTGCCAGGTATGTGATTCCTCGTGCAGTGGCATCAAATTCAATGACTGATTGGGGTGATACGTTCAGTTTCTCAGCAAACACCTGACTTTTGCCGCCGGTCACACAAATGCAGGGATTTTCAAAGTGGTCATTGACCCACGAAACTGCTTCTTCAATGTGCCGCGACTGAAATGAGCGGTATTGGATCGTCTCTTCTTCCAGATATGCTATTTTGATGAGTGTCCCGCCGGCATCTATACCTATTTTTGTTGACTTCATAATTAGTGATCTCCTTTTAAATCGACATATAGTTTTTCCTGATGCTCCCATCTAAAATCAAACAGCCCAAGACCATGGGAATCGAGTATTACGTAAAAAACTGTCAGAATAAAAATCATTTGAAAAATCGTATACAAGTAATCATTTGTGTCCTTCTTATATTTCCACTCCACAAAAGCCCGAAATATCTCCCCAAAGGCTATCGCGACAATAGATGCCCATGCCACAGCAAGTGGATTACCTGGAAAAACGATAACGGCGACTATAATGGCAACAACAGAATGCCCCCGGAAGAACACATCACCCTTTTTGTGCAGTTCATTCACATGATCATTTCCAAATACTTTCCGCCGTTTCACATTCAGCACTTTCCGCATAATCGCATTAAAAACGGAAATCAGCAGAACCATAACAGCTACAATCCCTATCAGTTTTATCCAAAATTCAGGCTCCGGACCATACTGATAGATAAAACATCCCCCCTGTTAATCAAGCTATATATATTACCACCATGGCAGTATATAGTGTCCTATAGCATTTTCCGTTGTTCAATCGTTCCCCGAAGCTGTTGTTCCGAAATATCTTTCCCGGCAACCCAATCGTCAAATTCAATATCAAGCACCTGGTCACTTTGGGCGATAGCTGTCAGTATCCTCGCATCCACATATCCATATGAAAAAGTTAAATCATCATAATCCATATAAAAAAGCGGTGAGGTTTTATCCCGAAAATGGTCAAATGATTCCTCCTGGATCAGCTTTTTTTCTCCTATTGTTTGTATATATGTATGCCGATCAACAGAGTGAATGAAATCAGGTCTGTTTTTATGCTGAAGTGAATTGTCTTGAAAATGATTGGTGCACGTTAAAAACGTCGGGGCATGCCGGACCTCAACGTTATCGGGACTCGCCTCCACAACAACAGCATTCCCACCCTCTTCTCCCATGGAAAAATTATAACAGGCAGCATGCGGAATCTCCTTCAGCATATTGATTGCTTCAGACACCGTTGCGCACGTATCGAGTATCATTCGAATGGCCGTCCATGCCGAAATGCCGGTTGTATAACCATTATTACTCACAAAGTGCAACCCGGCCACAAGCCCATGCTGATTAACGCCTTCATGTCTGCCGAGCGCCTGCAGATTGTATCCAGCTGTTGCAAAAGCCTTTGCCGGCTGAATCAGGCTGAAATAACTGTCATAGAGTTCGGGTGAAAAATCGTAATTCCGCACATAATAAGCATCCGTCAGCATGGCCGAACAGCCAAGCGCTATTGGCCTCGGAACATCATAGCCGCTGAATAACGCAGCCGCTCTTGACCATGGAATCTCCATCCCATCCGCTAGTCCTTCCAATTCATCCAGCAAATGTGGTGCAAACGACCGATAGATTGCTTTCAAGTTGTCCGTGTCAATTTCCGGACGGGTAATCATTTCAAATGTCTGTGGAATACGGGTGCCATTCAACTCCCGGCCCAGACGCAGTCCGTTTTGATACGAACTTCCCCTCTGCTGAAATATGTTCACAGTAAAATCAGACATATCGTGTCTCCTTTTAAAATCCGACATTATCTTATTCGATAAAATGATTTGAAATTCCTTTATTCTGTACGGATGAAAGTGCTTAAAGTTTTCATTAGGCAATCGGGTTTTAATCGCAAAATTAAAATGACCGCTATTGTGAGAGCAACAGCGGTCCATTATGTTATAACGTTTTCTTTAGCCTCTCAATCTCCTCTTTTTCAAGATGTGTGACCTCAGCAATAAAATCGATCGAAACGCCTTTTTCCAGCATTTCAACAGCAACTTCCTGCCTAGCCTCTTGCTTCCCTTTTTCCTCATATGAAATCGTATATTCCATTATCTTCTCGCCATCCTTCGTTTTTCCTATCTCTTCACGCAATTTTTCCTCCTCCTTTTCGTTTAGTTTCAGATAACTTTCGAAAAACCCGTAAATCATTTTTTCCTTGGCCGGGTTCAATTGCATTCTCATTAGCATCCGCAAAAATTCCTTTTTGACTTCAACACGTTCATTATCGGTGTAACCCATTTTACTTAACAATGCCGCAGCTGCAGGATTATCTGATGTAATGTAATCACGCCAATTCTTTTTTCTGAGCTCCAATTTCAAAAAGTTAAAGGTCAGTACATGGAAGAAAGGAAACGCAATTGTAAACGTATCTTGTTCATAACGCTTTTCGTCATATCTGAAAACAGCGATCGGCACAATTGGTTTACAGTACTTATTATACAGCAGGCTATAATAATGAAACATCCGCTCATGGAAGTCAGACTGTGCGTAACTTTGCGGTTCGACATGGACGATAATGACAGAATCCTCGCCTTTAAGCTTCGTTTCAACGACAATATCAAGCCTTCGTGTCTTTCCTTCGTGCAGGTCGGTATGCACTTCTTCTGACAAAAGTTTTGCAGCATGATAATCAATATGTCTGTGAACGTCCGGAAAAAATACATCGATGAATTCTTGGAAAAATGTCTGGATGAGATCTTTGAATAGGAGGTCATGTTTCGTATACTCGGTGGTCTCTGGTTGTTTACGTACAACTGTGGCTAATGACATTTTAGCACTATGAAGCGTAATACCAGGGTGTTGTCACTATAAAAATAATAACACAAATCATCGTAAGGAACAATTGTTCTATTTAATATATTAAATATTCAGATGTGTTGCTGTGTTCATTTCGCTCAGAACAAGGGTCTCAAATACTGTTATACCGCATCACCCCCTTTCAGAAAGGGAGTGAGCCACCACCCGAAAAGCCTTATTGTACAAGTTCTATTTTACCAGATGTGACCAGCCATTAAATAGACCATATGGCGTATTTTTCCCTGGACTGTCTTTCGCTGCACCTTCCCACGACCAGGCAAAAGGAAAATTTTATATAAATATCTTTTTAGATGCGCGTTTATATTATACGATATATGACAAGATACATTTTCACAAACAAGATCATCACAATTATTTTGAAGGCGAGGAATAACGATGCGTTTTGAAACGGTGCTGTACCGTCTCCATTCGACTGTTGGCTTGCACTGCGTGGTGTGCAGTCACTTGCCGCACGTATGGCGACCCACTGTTCAAATGCATCGGCGATTGCGGATTTTTTGAATCAACATCCGCGTGTCGAGGCTGTTCATTATCCTGGTCTTCTCGGTCACCCAGGACATCCTATTGCAGCACGGCAAATGCATTCATTCGGTGGTATGCTGTCGTTTCAGGTGAAGGATGGTCAGCATGAAGCGATGGCAGTTGCTGCCAATTTACAATTGTTCATTCGTGCCACAAGTCTGGGTGGAACGCACAGTCTCATTGAACACCGTGCGTCCGTTGAAGGCAGCACAACGACAGCACCAACTAATCTCTTACGTCTATCGATCGGGCTCGAACACGTGGATGATCTCAAAGAGGATTTGGCACAAGCGCTGGAACAAATAACATGATGTCACGGTAAGAGGGGGGAATCGTTTGTCTATCCCCCTGTTTCAGTGTCTAACGATTCCCAATCGGACGCCTGCAAATGCCCATTGGGATCCCCTTTTGGTTCATCATGTCTTTCACGTTCACGATGGGATTGCCTTGATAAACTTGTGCCATAATGGTTTCTATTTTTGCATTTTCTTGTTCCGTCATGTTTTGATGCGTCAGCATGTTATGAAACCATTGGGCGATTTCTGCAGGTGCCACATTCCCAGCAATCGAGGAAAGACGGTTAATCCCATATGATACTTTTTCCTCTAAATCCGCTTCGCCCCCTGCATAAAAATAAAAATCTTCACGTTTAATTTTGTTTTTTAACTGTCTGACTTTTTCTTCACCACCGGCATCTTTTATGCCCATCACAAATTCTGTCTTGCTTAACTGAATCATACTTTGTGCTGATAGATCAAATCCAGTTCGTTCTGGATTGTTATATAAAATAACAGGCTTTTGACTTAGATTGATAATCTTTTCCGAATAAACGAGTGCTTCTTCTTGCGTCGGTACAACATAAGGCGGATAGCCAAGCATAATACCGGATATCGGCGTATGTCGAATCTCCTCAGCGAGTTCTTCTGCTTCCTTCTGTCTAATTGACGACACGCCGAATATCATTTTCATATGATTCATCAGTTCTGCTTCCGATACTAAGCCATTTAATAATTCAATTTTCTCGTCAAGGGTCAGACTATGCTGTTCGCCAGTCGTGCCCGAGACAAGTACCGACTTGACGCCCTGCTGATACAGGTCTCTTATATGATCAATGGTTCCCTGAACATTTAACGTTTCATCGTCATAAAACGCTGTTGGCACAGCAACATGAAATGCTTCCTTTAACATAATGACCCCCTTTACCCGGCTGGTTCAAATCCCCATTTTGCCTCATGTCATATAAAGTGATGAGTTTGGCTCATTCGCCATAGAACTTGGATTTTATTTTACCACAATACACAGACATATTAGCGGATTTTCACCAATCACACGGCCTTTCGCTGAAAATAAATCCACCCGGCAGCAAAAAAGATCACCAGACTGCCGCCGAACACTGTCAGCACCTGATCCCACGGCACATGGAAAACGCCGTCCGATCCTCCGCCGGCATACATCATCAAAAACGGCTGACCCCAAGGATAGTACGGACCAAAGTCTTCAGAATTCACTGCTAATATTGACGGCAGTGTGAAGATAACATTAACGGCAAACGGCGCCGCAAAACTTTTCCACAGGATCGAGAGCGTCAGTTGTAGGGCTACAAGCGGGAATGTGGCAATCCACCCGCCCAAAACACTTTTCCAGATAATCATCATTGGAAACGGATCGGTAACGCCCTTTATCTGGCCAACAAGAAACACAGTTGCGAGAAACAAAAGCTGCATGACCAACACAGCGCCTGTTAATAACAAATATTTGGCCAAAAACACACTACCTCGTGTTACCGGAAGCGATAAAAATTGTTTCCAGCCGCCTGCCTGGTGTTCATAACGGCAGATCACACCGGCCAGCACACCAGTCATCAAGGGGAGAAACAATAACGCATACGGCAGGATCATGAACTGCAGCAGCAAATACCATGCATTTACCCCGGTATTCATTTGAGAGATATTCGTCATCAGACCGATCATCAGACCAATGAATGGGCTGACAAGCAGGATGGGCAATATACCGGATTTCCGGAACTTAAACCATTCTGATTGTATGACTTGCCAAAACATTTTAAGACACATCCTTTCGCACAAAATGGACCATCCCGGCCACATATAAAAGAAGGCCACAGCCGATGCCAAGCCAGATAATCATGGCTGGTTCCGCCCATTCTTGCATTAACGCCGGCCACTTCCAGATCATCCAGTTCGGTAAATTATAAGCCATATACGTTAAAATGACACCGATGACACCCATCGTCACCGGAATCCCTTGATGGCGGCTTACGAGCGCTATCCAAAGGTGCAATGCCAGCACCGGTAATGCTGCCAGATATGGGTAAAAACTGAACTTTATCAGGCTCACATATGGCATTTCGTCACCTAAATCGAGATACATACCGAAGCTGAGTGTGAATATCAGCAATAACACGGATGCCACAAAAAGCAGTACCAGAAGCACGGTGAACTTTGATAAATAGACGGCCATTTTAGATACCGGCAAGGCGATCAGCTGCTTCCATGCGTTCGTTTCATTTTCTACACTTGCCATGAGGGACGTTAAAATAACAATGCCGAGCACCAGGGCAAGTGGTGTAAAAGCATTCACATTCAGCAAATAATAATGCCAGTTATCGTCACTCTGCTGGAGCAGATAGTCTTTGCGCACAGCGTAATTGACCATTTGCAGAAAAACGACACCGAGCGGTCCGATCAGTGTTAACAGCCAAAGTCCCTTCCGTTTTATCTTCAAAAAATCCGACCTGAGCAATTGTCCAATCATGACGCATTCCCCTTCGTCATCTGCAGGAAGATGTCCTCCAGCGACCGCTTTTCTTCTTCTGCACGGTAAACGGCATAACCGTCCTGAACAAGCATCTGGATGGCTTTAGCAACATGCTCATCCGAACGTTCATGCAAGTAAACATGCCCGTCACGGCTCTCCGCATGGATGCCTCTGACCAAGAGTGCCTGACTTGCCTCAATACTGTCACTGACGCGCAAAACAATTTTCTCCCGGGCATGCTCGCGCAGTTTTTCAATCGAATCCTGAAAAATCATTGTCCCTTCCGAAATAATCCCGACCGATGTCGCAATCTGATCGATTTCCGATAGCAAATGGCTTGAGATCAGTACCGTCATACCGAACTCCTCTGGCAGTCTTTTAATCAAATGGCGAATTTCAATGATGCCGGACGGGTCGAGCCCGTTTGTCGGCTCATCCAAAATCAATAGTTTCGGCTGGTGTAAGAGCGCGATCGCAATTCCAAGCCGCTGTTTCATGCCAAGCGAAAAGGCCTTCACTTTCTTATCCGCCACATCCTGCAGGCGAACAACTTCCAGAACATCACCGATACGGGATTTCGAGACCTGGTAAATTTTCCGAATCACTTCAAGGTTTTCTTTTGCTGTCAAATGCGGGTAATAGGATGGATTTTCCACGAGCGACCCGACATGCTTTAAAATATCAATCCGTTCCTTGTTTAAATCCTGGTTAAAGATATGAATCGAACCGGATGTTGGTTTCATCAGACCCAGAAGCATCCGAATGGTGGTGGTCTTCCCGGCTCCATTCGGCCCCAAAAAGCCGTACACTTCCCCTTCAGGTATGGCCAGGCTGATGTTGTCCACTGCCTTATCACGGCCAAATTGTTTCACTAAATTGTTCGTCTGTATCACATAGTTCATTTATTTCACCTCTGCTTTCAGGATAAATGACAAGGTTTAAAACCCGGTTCAGCAAAGGTTAAATTTTGTTTAAAAAAAGAGATGACGATTTAATGATTCCGTTTTATGTACAAACTGGTCCTTAATTTAAATAAGGTTTAACAATTCGATATGTTTTATGTTAAAAATATCGAGTATTTTCAAAGCAACTTTGCTATTATGATGACATGAAAAGGAGGGATATATTGTTAAAAGAATTAAACTTGGTGATTGACTATATTGAAGATCATTTAACGGATGAACTAACGCTTGAGAACATTTCTGAATATGCCGGGGTTTCCGACTATCACTTTAGAAAAATATTTTTCTACCTTTCAGGGTTGACGCTAAGTGACTATATCAAAAACAGAAAATTGTCGGAAGCAAATAAGGATTTATTGCATGGCGACAAAGTAACGGATGTAGCTTTTAAATATGGTTATCAGTCAGTGGACGGCTTTTCCAGATCATTTAAAAAATGGAGTGGTTTTTTACCCTCAGATGTCATAAAAAAGGGTGTAAGCCAATCGTTTCCCAAACTTTCATTCGTTATAACTGTTAAAGGAGGAAATACGATGGAATTTAGAATTGAAGAAAAACCAGCGTTTAATTTCGTCGGTGTCAGTAAACGTGTTCCCATGCAATTTGAAGGAGTTAATCAGGAGATTGAAAAGCTTGCAGACAGCATAACGGACGAACAAAAAGAAGAAATGCATGCACTGCAAAATATGGAGCCCTATGAAATTGTGAATGCTTCTTATGATGCTGACGCCAATTTCTTAAAAGAAGAAGGTGATTTGACTCACTTGATAGGTGTTTTGACGACTGAAGATCGGGTAAGTGACCGATTAGATAAAGTGCCAGTCGAGGCCTGTACCTGGGCCATATTTCCAAATGAAGGGCCATTTCCATCTACGCTGCAGGAAACAATGGCAAAAACACATTCTGAATGGCTGCCATCATCCGATTATGAAGTCATCAATGCCCCTGCTTTTTCTTTTACTAAAATGGATGAACAGAAAAAAGATTACGCTTATAGTGAAGTTTGGCTTCCTGTCCGGAAAAAATAAAAAACAGAATTCATTGTATCCGGAGCAATTTTAAAAATTTACTGTTGCTCTTTAAAAGTGACGAAGAATAACGTAAGATAACGACGAAAACACAGAGAACCTATAACCTGAGTAGAGCAACGCTGACAAGCCAGCGTTGCCTCTTTTGAATTATAACCTCGTAAATGTCTGATTCTGTCCAACTAACAAACGATGGCGGATGAAGCCAACCACGAACATTACGTTCCCATAAACAAATAATCAAACAAACACAGCCTGCAAATCGGCTTCCAATCCTGCAAATATAACGGAATGAACCGCTTGGTGGGCATCTTTTGAATAGGTTTTATTGTTTACGATTTCATTATCCTCCAGCACGTAAATCAAAATATGTTCATTGATTGGATCGACAAGCCAATATTCGTTGACACCGCACTGTTTGTATAAGTCAAGCTTATTCAACATGTCTTTACTTCTTGTGGAAGGTGATAACACTTCGACCACCAGGGTTGGTATCCCCTTATATTTATCTTTCTCATCCAGATTGTCCATGTCGCAAATGACGACAACATCTGGCTGGACCACACAGATGTTGTTTTCTTCCTTAAAGAACGTCACATCAAACGGGGATGTAAGCGGAACACACTTTTTGCCTTTAAACCAGTTATAAAACGTACCGAAAAGTTCGCCAACCACATGCTGGTGCTTATAGGAAGGGGAGGCCAGGTTGTAAATAACGCCATCAATTAACTCAAATCTTTGTTCTGATGCCTCCGTTAGTTCCAGAAATTCTTCATACGTCACCCATTCCCCTGAAGTACGATATTCCGGTTGTTCTTCTTTAACAGCGTCCGCATCATGACAAGGCAAGATTTTGGCCGCTTCTTTCCCGCTTTTTGTAACAATAATTTCCTCACCGGCTTCCACGTACTTCAAGTATTTTCCGAAATTATTTTGCATTTTGGTTGTAGGCACCCTCATTTTAGACACGTCCTTAGCTAATTTACTTATATGATACACAACATTAGGTACTTATTAAACCATTTTTCAA
>NZ_DATGTI010000099.1:0-12663 GCF_035301925.1 Lentibacillus sp.
GGTTATTTATTTTTATCCCGCATGTAACTGGCACTAATATCCCCACTTCAAAACTAAGCATGAATTCAAAGCATGATAATTGGGGATAAACCGCCAGTAAATGCCCGATTCTGCTCAACTAACAATCAGTGGGGGATGAAGGAACCCCCCACTGATTGAAGTTTCGCTTTATCGGACATGATTACTGCTATTAACATGCCGAAAGAAATCATCAGCGTTAAAACATCCACCATATCCATAGGCACCCCCGGGAAGGTTCCCAGAAGGAGAGAAAGTGAACCTAACCCCTCATGTGAAGCCAATCTATTATATTTTCTATTATCCACATCCTTGAATTGCAGACTGAAATAGGCAGGTATACCTTGATAGAGTTCGGCAGATCCGCTGTCCATTAAGGTGGTGCGTTTATCAGGGTGCACGGCGTAGCGTTCTCTCGCAGGTTTTTATTTTGATTGTTCTTATTCGAACGATGCTTCCATGTTGGATTGGAAGCGCTTGGTCCAAAGCACTTACTGGAGCCAGCCTTTTTCCTTAGCTTTTGAAATGGCTTCTATGCGGTTAGTCACTTCCAGCTTATCAAGAATCACGGAGACATAGTTGCGGACAGTGCCATTTGTCAGATAAAGCTGGCTGGCAATTTCTTTGGTGCTTTTGCCGTCAGCAATCAGCGTAATCACCTCTTCCTCCCGTTCGGTCAGCGGATTATCATGATCAAATGCCATATCAACCAGCTCTGGGGCATAAATCCGGTTCCCGTTCATAATCGTACGGATGGCGTTCGCCAATTCCTCGCTCGGACTGTCCTTGAGCAAATAACCACTCACACCAGCTTTTCTTGCGCGTTCAAAATATCCTTTCCGTGCAAAGGTTGTTAATACAATTATTTTACACGAATCATCTTTCAAGTTTTCTGCTGCATCAAGGCCACTTTTTACCGGCATTTCAATATCCATCACGCAAACATCCGGGTGATGCTGTCTCACAAGCGATAATGCTTCTTCACCATTTCTGGCTTTGCCGACAACCTCCATATCATCTTCCAGGTCAAGCAATGATCCCAGTGCCCCAAGCAGCATACGCTGGTCTTCTGCTATCACGATGCGTATCATAACAAGCCCTCCTGTTCTGTCCGCTGAATAACTTTTGGCACCCGAATCGTCAGTGTTGTACCGTTGCCTGATTTAATATTCAGGTTGCCATTGACAAATTCCAGCCGTTCTCTTATCCCCTGAAGTCCGTTTTCTGCGTATGTATCCTTTTTATTCATCATACCGATTCCATTATCCTGTACTTCAATCAACACCTCTTCCGCTGAGGTTGTAATGATAATTGTACAGGAAGATGCCCCGCTATGCTTGACGACATTGGTTACAGCCTCTTTTAGACACATGCTGAGCATATTTTCAACAAATAAAGGTGTATTGGTAAGCTCCGGGTTTCCTTCCATATGAAAATCAATCAGGGCAGCTTTAAGCATTTCCTGGATACGGGTAATTTCGTCTTCCAGTTTTGTACCTTTCATATTCGACACCATTTCACGCACTTCTTTTAAGGCCGTTCGTGCTGTCTGGTGGATATCATGTATTTCATTTTTTGCCGTATCAGGTTTCACATCCACCAGCTTCCTTGCTAAATCACTTTTCAGACCAATCATAGACAGTTTTTGCCCAAGTGTATCATGCAAGTCACGGGCAATTCGCTGACGCTCTTCCAGGACATCTAACTGGGACAGCTTTTGATTGGCAGCTTCCAATTGGCTTTCCAATGCTTCCCGCTTGTTCCGAAAATAAATCGTCAGCGGCAGCAGAATAACGCCAATAACGCTCAAGACAATAAACGGCAGCTGGGATAGGAATATTTCATTTTGGGTAAAAAAACCGATCGTGACTGAGGCAATCGTTGTAACAAGATGAACAACATAGAGTGTTATGAATCCAGCTTTATGCGGAATATTTCCGATGTAGAACGCCAAAAACAACGCGAAATAAACATAACCAAGAAGCACTGTCATGATGACGCTAATGACCATTTCAATTCCGACTGACAGGTAGACCGTCCAATTTTTTGACAGAAAAGATACCCGATAGGCAGTAAAAAACAGCAATATCATTAAAATACCGAAAACAATTTCCAAAGTTCCAAATGTCCGGAAGATAAAATAAAAGGGGAGAATACAAAAAATAATCCATGCATAAATACTGAGCCCCGTGTTTTTCGGGATAATATGATACCATTTCTGCATATTGTTCCTCCTAACTGCTTTCGTTAAGTATAACAAAAAACAAAACCCTCCAATACAATCGATGGAAGGTTTTTTTAAATAGCATTCTTATTTATCTTGCACGGATGATTGTCCTGGATTCATCTGGATGCCATATTTCCTCTTACGCAATAGAGCTTTAACTTCTTTAAAACTGACAAACGATTTGTTCGCTTCATCATACAGTCGGAAGCGGATTGACTTCAAGCTGGAAGCCAACGTTATCGTTGTGGCCTGTTGTAATGGCGGTGTCGATTCATGGGCTTTTTCCAAGTGATAATTCGGCACTCTTGGGCTTAAATGATGCACGTGATGGAAGCCAATGCTGCCCGTCAGCCATTGCATAATTTTTGGCAGTTTGTAATAGGAGCTTCCGTCAACAGCAGCTTTGACAAAATCCCACTCGTCTTCATTTTCGAAGTAAGAATCCTCAAACTGGTGCTGCACATAAAACAGCCAGATTCCCAGTGAACCTGCCATAAAGATAATGGGCAGCTGGATCATGAGAAACGCCTGCCAGCCGATGGTCCAGATTAACAGGCCGTAAATGACGGCAACCGATGCATTGATGACATACGTGTTCAACCGTTCCTTCCGTTTGGCGCCTTTTCGGTTAAAACGATTGGATAGGAGAAATAGATAGAACGGGCCTAATCCGAACATCACAATCGGATTGCGGTAAAGCCGGTAAGCCAGCCTGCCCCAAAAAGATGCGTTCACATATTCATCAACTGTCATCACCCAGACATCACCCGTTCCACGTTTGTCCAGGTTGCTGCTTGTGGCGTGATGAATCGCATGACTTCGTTTCCATTTTTCAAAAGCAAACAGCGTAATGATTCCGGTTATCGTCCCAATAATCCGATTGGCTTTGCCATTTCTGAAAAATGATCCATGTGTACAGTCATGGAAAATAATAAATATCCGAACGACAAACCCTGATCCAATCACCAAGAGTGGAAGTGTCAGCCAGATAGAGACAGACAAGCTTTGGTAGGCCAGAAACCAAATCAGGAAAAAAGGCGGAATCGTGTTGATAAGCTGCAGTATGCTTGCTTTCGTATCTGATTTAGCAAAAGCTGCTACACTTTTTTTCAACTGTGCTTGTTTTTGTTTACTCATAATTTCCTCCTGCAATAAATTACTTTCGTTAATATGTCTAATCTTTATGCTAGAGAAAACTAATGAGCTTTAAAAGTCATAAACGTCAAGTCTTGAGCATGACAAATGTCATATATGTTGGGATATGCCCTGAAGATATCATAACCCCATTCAGAAAGACGACAATTGTCACAATTAGTGTAAGTGTCACAATTAGCGAAAGACTTAATTGCGTTTACTGTTTCGTGATACTTTAACATTAATTGATTACTTATATTTTCAGAGGGTTAAATAGTTTATGTAAGAAGATATAATGCAAGTGGAGGAGATTTTGAAGAAGCTTGTAAATTGTTTCTGCCATAACGGGGGCAATTATGGAATACCTTGAGCAAAACCAAATACTTAATCTATGAATTTTTTAATAGTGAAATTCAATATAATATTGAAAATCTGTGGCATACCGCAATTTGGTATGATTTTTTCTTGTAATACACATTTATGCACACCCTATAAACCACTCCTGCAAACATATAATCCCCACCCCCATTTTCTGATATCATATACCTAGACGACTAGTTTTGGAGGAAGTACAACATGGGGAAATTGACATTACATGAATTAGAATCCCACCTATGGGAATCGGCGAATATATTGCGCGGGAGTATTGACTCCTCTGATTATAAGAATTATATCTTTGGTTTATTATTTTTGAAGCGTTTGAATGATGTGTTTGTGGAGCATGCGACAGCCGTTGAGCGTGAAGAAGGCGATGATTTTGCCTGGTATGACCGTGATGAGCATCAGTTCTTTGTGCCTGAACGTGCGCGGTGGGCGAATATTCAAAACCAGACACAAGATATTGGCAACAGCATCAATAAGGCGTTTGAAGCACTGGAGGAAGAAAACCCGTCACTTGAAGGTGTTTTGGCGAACATTGACTTCAATGAAAAGGATAAACTTCCGGATAAATTATTATTGCAGCTTGTTCAGCATTTTTCTTCTATTGATCTTTCCAATGCGAATCTTTCTGAGCCTGATATGTTGGGGCGCGCCTATGAATATCTGATCAAGCAATTTGCTGACGATGCGGGTAAAAAGGGCGGCGAGTTCTATACGCCTAGCAAGGTTGTTGAATTGATCGTTAAGTTAATCAAGCCTGAAGAAGGCATGCGCGTCTGTGATCCGACTGCCGGGTCCGGTGGTATGCTGATTCAGTCTGTCGATCATGTGAAAAGTGAAGGCGGCGATGCGCGGAACTTATCGTTGCATGGACAGGAGCGAAATTTGAATACATGGTCTATTCTCAAAATGAATTTACTGCTCCACGGTTTGAGTGATCATCGTATTGAACGTGGTGATACCATCCGGGAGCCAAAGTTGCTTGAAGAAAATGGCGAGTTATTGCTTTATGATCGTGTGATTGCCAATCCGCCGTTTTCATTGAAAAACTGGGGACGTGAGGAAGCGGAAAGTGATGAATACGGCCGTTTTCGTTTTGGTATTCCGCCGAAAAATGCCGGCGACTTTGGCTTTGTCCAGCACATGATTGCCACGTTGAATCATGAAGGTAAAGCTGGTGTTGTCATGCCGCATGGGGTTCTTTTCCGTGGTGGTGCAGAAGGGAAAATTCGTAAAGGCATTCTGGAAGAAGATTTGCTGGAAGCGATAATTGGACTGCCTCCGAATTTATTTTATGGAACGGGAATTCCTGCCAGTATTTTGATTTTTAACCGCCATAAAACAGCAGAGAATAAAGTGTTCATCCTGGATGGTTCCAAAGATTATGAAGAAGGTAGAAACCAGAACCTGCTGCGTGACGAAGATATTACGAAAATAGTTTCAGCGTACGACACCTGGGAAGACCAGGAAAAGTATTGCCGGGTTGTGGACCTGGAAGAAATTAAAGAAAATGACTATAACCTTAATATTGCCCGTTACATCGATACTACTGAAGAAGAAGAACAGATTGATGTCAACGAAGCACTGACCGAACTCCGGAAACTGGAAAACGAACGTGAAGAGATTGAAGATAAGATGTATGGGTATTTGAAGGAGTTGGGGTATGGTGAGTGAAAGTAATTGGATAACTACACCTTTAAAAAAGGCCGTTAATTCAATAATAGATTATAGGGGTAAAACGCCAAAAAAGCTTGGAATGGAATGGGAAAATGGCGATATTTTAGCGTTATCAGCTAATAATGTGAAGATGGGAAAAATCGACTCTGATTCTGAGGCTAACTATGGTTCTGAAACTCTTTATAAAAAATGGATGAAAGAGGAATTAGAAAAAGGCGATGTTTTAATGACTATGGAAGCTCCTTTGGGCAATGTTACTCAGGTTCCCGATAATCAAAGATATATACTCAGCCAAAGAGTAGTAGCTTTCAAAACAATTAATGAAATTGATAATGATTACTTTAAATATTATTTAATGTCATCAAGATTTCAAAACCTGCTTTATAGGTTTTCATCAGGGACGACTGCTAAAGGTATAAGCCAGAAAAATTTAAAGCCATTATCTATAGCTTATCCACCAAAAGCTGAACAACAAAAAATAGCGGCCATTCTTTCTTCTGTCGATGAGGCGATTGAGAAAACAGAGCAAATTATCGACCAAACAGAACAAGTGAAAAAAGGATTAATGCAGCAGCTTTTGACAAAAGGAATAGGTCATAAAGAGTTTAAGGAAACATCAATTGGAGATATACCTGAAAACTGGAAAATCATTAAGTTTGGGGATGTTTTTGAAATTTCCAGTGGACTATCATTCTCTCGGTCACAATTAGGAAACTCTGGATATTTTTATCTTCACTATGGTGATATTCATAAGACTTATAAACACTTTATAGATATTGAAAAAGATAATTCATGGATTCCGAGAATTGATATTGACAAGGATAAAGTAAAAGAAGGTAGCTTATTGAGGGAAGGGGATTTAGTTATATCAGATGCTTCTGAAGATACTGAAGGTATTGGAAAAAGTGTAGTTGTGAAAAATATTGGATTGAATGTATTCATATCTGGATTGCATACTATCGTGGCTCGTGACTTAAATAATGTTTTTTTAAAAGAGTTTAATGGTTACTTACTGTTAAATTCTATAGTACGCAAACAAATAAGAAGAATAGCAACGGGTGCAACAGTATATGGGATTTCTAAGGCGAATTTAAAAGAAATTTATCTTCCAGTACCACCTAAAGAAGAACAGCGAATAATATCTAATTTATTAGTAAGCGTAGATGAAAAAATTGAAAAAGAATTAGTTAAAAAAAAGAAGTTGAATTTTATTAAACAAGGCCTAATGCAACAACTCCTAACCGGCAAAGTCCGCGTCCCAATCAATGATGATGAAGAGGTGATAGAGACATGAGTATCACGCAAGACTGGAATGAAAAAGGATTAGTCGAGACCAGAGTGATTGATCACTTAAAACGTCTTGGGTATACGCATGTCAACGGGGCTACAATTGATGAGGAGCGAAGCACGCAGTCAGAGGTGGTGCTGCGCAAGCGGTTTATGGAAGCACTAAAGCGGTTGAATCCGTGGCTGTCGGAGAATAACCTCAACAAAGTGGCGCGTTCGGTGACGCATATGGATGCCACGAACGTCATGGAAGCGAATCAGGAATTCCATGAGCTGCTCATCAACATGATGTCGGTGCAGCAGGATTTGGGAAAAGGCCGGAAAAACCAAACGGTGAAGCTGATTGATTTTGACAACATTGACAACAACGAATTCCTTGTGGTCGACCAGTTTTCCATCACGAATGCGCTCGGTACGATTCGGCCAGATGTGATGGTGTTTGTCAATGGGCTGCCGCTCGTTGTGATTGAATGCAAGAGCCCGACATTGCCGCCGGATGAGCAGATGTCAGAAGGTGTGAAGCAGCTGCTGAGGTATCAGCGTGGGAATGAGCAGCTGTTTTATTACAATCAGTTTTTGATTGCCACCAGCAACGACCGGGCCAAAACCGGCACGATTGGTGCACGGCTGCAGCACTTCAGTGACTGGAAAGATCCGTATCCAAAGACTGTTGCGGAAATTGGATCCAGTCCGTCTGCACAGGATATTTTGCTGACAGGTGTTCTGGAGAAAGAGCGCTTATTTGATATCATTCAGAATTTTATCGTTTATGAACCGACAGACGGTAAAATCATCAAGAAAATGACGCGCTATCAGCAATACCGGGCAGTGAATAAGGCGGTCCATCGTATTTTGCATGCCGATGAACCGAAGAACCGCGGTGGTGTTGTCTGGGCGACGCAGGGTTCCGGGAAAAGTCTGGCGATGGTTTTTTTGGCAACGAAACTGCGCCGAATTGAACGGCTGGAAAACCCGACAATTGTGATTGTCACCGACCGGCAGGATTTGGACCGTCAGATTACCAATACATTCCGTGTGTGTGGTTTTCCCAATCCACAGCAGGCAGAGTCGGTTGACGAACTGAAGACATTACTGCAGCAGGGTCCTGGTACAACGGTGATGACGCTTGTCCAGAAGTTCCAGGAAGCGGATGGTGAAGAGCGTTATCCGGAACTCACCACATCTGAAAATGTCATTGTCATGGTTGATGAAAGCCACCGCACGCAATACAGCACACTGGCTATGAACATGCGGCTGGCCATGCCGAATGCCACGTATATCGGATTTACCGGAACGCCAATCGACAAAGAGGACAAGAGCACGTTCCGGACGTTTGGGCCGTATATTGATAAGTATACGATTGAACAGGCCGTGGAAGATGGCGCGACGGTTCCGATTTTTTACGAAGCGCGCATGGTTGACTTGCATGTGCAGGGTGAAACAATTGATGCGCTGTTTGACCGTTATTTCCGTGATTATTCTGAGGAAGACCGTGAACGGATCAAGCAGAAATATGCCACCGATGAAGCGATCACAGCATCACCTAAACGGATTCGCTCGATTGTGTTGGATATGATCGAACACTATGAAAACTACATCAGGCCGAATGGCTTCAAGGCACAAGTCGTGGCGGTTTCCAGGGAAGCCGCGGTTGTGTATAAGCAGATGCTTGATGAGCTGAGTGATTTTGAATCAAAAGTCGTTATTTCCGAGGGCCATAATGATGATGCGGAGATGAAGGAACACAATTTATCGAAGCAAGAGGAAAGGCAGATTATCAAGCGATTCAAGCAGCCGATGGACGAGGATCCCCTCAGTTTTCTCATTGTTTGTGACAAGCTTTTGACCGGATTTGACGCACCGATTGAGCAGGTCATGTATCTCGATAAGCCTTTGAAAGAACATAATCTGCTGCAGGCGATCGCCCGGACGAACCGGACGTATGACAAAAAGTCGTACGGTCTGATTGTGGATTATTACGGTGTTTCCCGTTTTCTGGAGGAAGCACTGGGTGTTTTCCATAAGGATGATATTAAAGGCGCTATGCATGAAATTGATGAGGAGATGCCAAGGCTTGAGTCTCGGCACCGTCAAGCAATGCGCTTCTTTGACTATATCAACAAAGAGAATCTGGAAGCCTGCCTGCAAGTGTTGGAGCCGGAAGATGTCCGCAATGAGTTCGATACAGCCTTCAAGAAGTTTTCGGAAAGCATGGATATGGTGCTTCCGAATCCGAAAGCCAAACCCTATGTCGAGGATCTGAAATGGCTGGGTAAAATCCGCAAACTCGCCAAGTCGCGCTATCATATGGAAACAGGGATGGACATTTCCGACTGTGGTGAAAAGGTAAAAGAGCTGATTGAAGAGTATGTTTATGCGACAACACCACATGTGCTGGTCGAACCGATTGATATTTTATCGAAACGGTTTGAACAGAAGCTGGACGAAATCGAAACACCGGAAGCGAAGGCAGCGGAAATGGAGCATGCGATCAAACATGAAATCCGGGTGAAGCTGGACGAAAACCCGGTACTGTACACGTCACTAAAAGAGCGGCTGGAAGAATTAATCAAGAAGCGCAAGGAACGCCAGCTGACAATTGAGGAACTCTTGGAAGAATATCACGACATGATTGATAAAATGCGCAGTAATGCTGAGGAAAGCGCCGAGCATGGCTTTGAACCGGAGCAGTATCCGTTTTATCAGATGCTTGAAAAAGAGCTGGAAGGTTATGAGGATGATAACGTCAAAGAGCTGACGCACATCATCACGGAAATCATTCAGGACAATGCAGTCATCGATTGGACATTCAAAGATGATGTGAAACGCGAAATGCGCAAACGGATTAAACGCCAGCTCCGCGCAAGCAATTGCCCGTCAAAGCAGGTTGAAAGTCTCGCACGGCAGCTGATGGAACTCGCTGAAGTGCATTACAAGCATATAGCGTATTGAATGTAAAAGCATGGCATCAGGTGAAAGGTGCTATGCTTTTTCAAGTAAGCGTTAAGCCATTATTAGGTACTGGTCGACCATCCGATGTCAATTATTAAAAATCTGGTTTTTGGTGCTAATCTTGCTTTTCCTTAACAGGTAAATAATCGAATATTTCACCTGTTTTAGTGAGTTTGGTTAGTCTATCCAGCCAATTGTAATATTGTTTTGCTTCTTCGAGTTGTTGATAATCCATGATAGCTCTTCCTCTTAACGTTTCATCTGTTTCGCTATCTTTAATCACCTCGTCAAGTTGCTTTTGAGCTTTTCTAATACTGACCAAAAACATATTTACTTCACGTTCCCATTTTGAACCAAAGAACTCAGAAAAATAGTTGAAGAAATTTTTTTCAGCTACAAATGAATCTTTTCTTGAACCTTTTTGCCAAACCTTTTGAACGATATTAATATCTTGAAGCTTCCTGACAGATGTGCTCATGCTCGGTTTACTCATGCCCAATTCTTCTTTCATTTCATCCAGGGTGATCGGTTGATGTTTAAAGTACATCATGCCAAATAAGCGTCCAACCGAGGGGGTAACGCCATAAAGGTCCATCGTTTCTGCTATGGTGTTAATCATCATATTTTCAGCTTCTGTGACTTTATCCATATTTTTTTCACGCTTATCTCTACTTTGATTATCTTCCATTATGACACCTCATTTTCCCGGAAAATAAAAACTTAATTGCCCTATCTCTATGATATCAAAGACTGTGTTAAGTTTATTTATAATAATTTTATTGTTTATTTAGTTTATGATGATTATTAGGACTATGTCAAATTTGGTACTTTAGGCTTAAAAATCGAATGAAAAAAATTAGAGAAATGCAGTTCACCATCTGAACGGGTTGGATAAAAGAAACATATATTCAGAAAAGGAGACGATTTCAGTCTGAGCATCGCCTCCATTTCTTACGTTTCCCCAAAACGATTAGACTTGTTAACCTCGCGATTATTTCATCCAGCTTTCAACTAAATCCTGATTCTCTTTCACCCATTTTTTCGCTCCTTCAATAGGATTGTCTTCATGTTCCTTAACATAAACCATTAATTCACCAAGCTGCTCGTCATTCAGTTTCCAATTCTTCAGCCATTTATGCACTTCTTCATAATCTGAGGCAAATCCGTCTCGTGTTGCCATATATATTTTTTCTACCTCACCATAGGTTTTTTTGGGATCATCCAAAAATTTCAAGTCCAATTCAGAGAAAATATAATGTGGTTTCCACAAGGGTGCAACGATAGGTTCCTTTTGCTTCACCGCATTCTTAAGTGATGCAATCATCGCTGCCTCGCTGCTTGAAACCAGGTCAAAATCAAGATCATAGTCATTGATAACTTCTTTCGTGACCTTCATCGTTCCTGCTCCAGGTTCAAATCCTGTTATTTCACCATTAAATTTATCCTTATTTTCATTTAAGTCTTCAATGCTATTAATATCTTCCATATATTCTGGAACGACTAATCCTACTTTCCCATTCTCGTACCAAGGGTTTTTTGCGAAATCAGCACTGTCTTTATACGCTTCATAATAACTCTTATCTTGTACTGGCAACCAAATTTCGGGAGCGATATCTAAATCGCCTTCAGCTAAGGAAGCCATCTGAGGTCCCATTTCTATAAGTGTGAGTTCCACATCATAACCCGCTTCTTCCAGAATAGCTTTCCACATGTTCGTAACCGCAATATTTTCGGGCCAATTAATTTGTCCAATAGTGATTGGATCCTTTTCTTCATTTGTATTTGTACTATTTGAATTATCGGCTTCAGCACCACAAGCAGTAAGTAATAAAAGTAAAACAACCAATAAAGTAAATGAACCTTTTTTAAAAACGTTCATTACAATTATTCTCCTTTCAGAAGTTTAATGTCATTAGGTTTTAAGTTAAAACCAGGATATGTAAAAGGTCACTGTCTTATTGGCACATCATAACCACCTCTCTTTTGTTAAATATGAATTTAACATATTTAATCAATTAATAAAATTAAAGACATCTTACATGTTAACAAATAATAATATGATGTCAAATTTGTGAAAAAACAAGTTTAAATGAAGGTAGTAAATATTCAAGGGTTGACAGTCAATCAGAAGGACTGATATTCTTATCTTGTTCAATTAATTAAATATAAATTTAACAAACTAAATTTATTAATGAATACATAAGTAAAAGGAGTGATTATTTGAATTTAAAAAGAATGTTTATTAATGGCAAGTGGATCGAGGCCAATTCTGGTAAAACGCGTGATATTATGAATCCCTATAATAAAGAGATTATTGCAACGGCATCTGAAGGCGATATAGAAGACGCAGAGCGGGCAATTGCTGCAGCTCGGCATGCGTTCGATCATGGCGATTGGCGTCATACAACGGGCCAGGAGAAAGGAAAGAAAGTGCATCGCGTGGCTGAATTGATCGAGCGTGATGCGGAAGAACTCGCTGAACTGGAAACGTGGGATACAGGTAAAACATTGGAAGAAAGTCGCACTGATATGAGCGATATAGCTGAAGTATTCCGGTATTTTGCCGGGCTTGCAGATAAAGACGGGGGTGAACTTATTGCCTCACCGATTCCTGATAGTGAAAGCAAAGTTGTGAGAGAGCCAGTCGGTGTCTGCGGTCAAATCACGCCTTGGAATTATCCGTTGCTGCAAGCGGCATGGAAGATTGCACCTGCGCTTGCGGCTGGGAATACAATCGTCATGAAACCGAGTGAAATCACACCACTCACAACAGTAAAAGTGACAGAGCTAATGGAAGAAGCTGGTTTTCCTGCAGGGGTTGTAAATCTTGTTTTAGGGGCAGGTGAAACTGTGGGTGAAACATTAGCAAACAGCCCTGATGTCGATTTGATTTCTTTTACGGGCGGGATTGCAACTGGTAAGAAAATTATGCGTGCTGCATCAACCAATGTGAAGAAAATCGCACTTGAACTAGGCGGTAAAAATCC
>NZ_DATGTI010000100.1:0-8585 GCF_035301925.1 Lentibacillus sp.
CAGGTAAAAGGTGTTGTCGCACGGGATCACGTTGACGGCAGAACATTTACGATCAATGCAACACATGTTGTCAATGCGGCCGGCCCATGGGTGGATAAAGTACGCCAGAAAGACCGTCCGATCACCGGAAAATATATGGTCCATGCAAAAGGGGTTCATATTGTGTTTGACTATGAATCATTGCCGGTCACTTCATCCATTTATTTTCAGCATAAAGGACGCATGATTGCTGTCATCCCTAAAGGTGACCGGACGTATGTCGGATCAACGGAAACCATTTACAAAGCGGATATGGACGATAT
Source organism: Lentibacillus sp. (assembly GCF_035301925.1). Classification (GTDB taxonomy): domain Bacteria; phylum Bacillota; class Bacilli; order Bacillales; family Amphibacillaceae; genus Lentibacillus. The sequence continues at coordinate 303 of NZ_DATGTI010000100.1, forward strand.
TCATGTCAATACTTCCGAAGTCAAGTACCTATTGGGCTGTCTGCATGATATGTTTCCTTCACTGAACTTAAGCATCCATGATGTCACATCAAGCTGGGCAGGCATTCGACCGCTTATTGGAAAAGATGGAGATGCCCCGTCCGAACTGTCCCGTCACGACGAGATTTTTGAATCCGATACCGGGCTCATAACCATTGCAGGCGGAAAACTGACAGGCTACCGGAAAATGGCAGAGCGGGTGATGCAGTATATCGAGAAGCGGGACGATCAGAAGCCAACCGCCTCGAATACCGATCGTGTTAAATTAACAGGCGGCAACTTTGCTTCAGAACAGGATCTGGAAGCATTGATCGATCAGCTGCATGAGCAATACAGTCATTTGCGCTTATCACGACAGGCTATCGAGGAATATGTTCTCCGCTATGGCACCAACACCGAGATGCTGCTTAAAGAAATCGCGGAATACGATGATTATTTTGACGATGATGAGGAGCGCAACATTGCAGCCGAAGTACGCTACACAGTTGAACATGAAATGGTGGCAACGCTCGCTGATTTTTATGATCGCCGGACAAGCTATCTTCTGTTCGATCTCGATAAGGTGAAACGCACAGTGAATGCTGCAACCGACGAAATGAAAGAAGCATTACAATGGGATGCTGCAACAACGAAAAAACAAACCGCCAAAATAAAATATCTCATCGAAAAAGCGTTGGCATTTGTTGAAGATTAAACGATTTTCAAGGGGGGAACGTCTATGCAAGCAGTTGTTCTTAATGGAAAGCAGAAGCTGGAAGTGCAGGAACGTCCGCATCCAGCGATTAATCCGGACGAAATCTTGTTAAAAGTTCATGCCATTGGCGTATGCGGTTCCGATTTGCGGATTTATAATCATGGCGATGCACGAATTGATTATCCGCGGGTTATTGGTCATGAAATTGCTGGTGAAGTAGTTGAAACAGGTGATAACGTGAGCCGGTTCAAGACGGGTGACCGGGTAACACTCGGAGCACACATCCCGTGCGGTGAATGCACGTATTGCCAGCAAAATCAGGGGCACCATTGTGTAAAAGGCCATTCAATGGGCTATCAGGTCGACGGCGGCTTTGCTGAATATGTTGTCCTGCCCAAAAAGTTTGTGGAAAATGGATCCATTCAAAAAATTGCCGATACCACATCATATGAACTTGCCAGTTTGTCAGAGCCATTCTCATGTGTGCTGAGCGGCCTTGACGAAGTGAACGTCAAGCCGGGTGACACAGTCGTTGTTTATGGGGCTGGTGCCATCGGGTGTATGTATATTGCTGCATTAAAACGGATGGGTACGGCCAAAGTCATCGCTGTCCAGCGATCCAAAGTACGCCAGAAAAAAGCAAAAGAATGCGGTGCCGACGTTGTAATTGATCCGTCTGAAGCGGATACGGTTGGAAGGGTCAACGACGAAACAGAGGGTATGGGAGCCGATACAGTCATTGTGACAGCACCTTCTGCCGAGGCACAGCGGGAATCACTAGAAATTGCCAGGAAAACCGGAAAAATCCTGTACTTCGCCGGAATCAAGCCGGTTACCGAAAATCCGATCAATACAAACCATATCATTTATAAGCAGTTAAAAATCGTCGGAACACATGGTGCACCGCGGCATCTTCATATGGAATCCGTTAAATGGATTGACGAAGGGCTGCTTGACTTTTCAGCCTTTATCACGCACACATTTTCTTTGGAGGAAACAGAGAAAGCGTTTCAGGCCGCCCTTGGTAAAGAAGGCTTAAAATGTGTCGTCAAACCTGCTCAATTAGGCCAGTAAAAATATAGAGGCGAAAAACATTGAAACCTGGTTTTCCGCCTCTTTTCATCATGACTGGACTAACGCTTGAGCAGTCTGATCATCAATGATGAGCACATCCAAATAACCGCCGCGCAACGCCGCTTCAATACTATCCAGCTTATACGAACCTTCGATGATCCCGACCACTTTCGGTATATCTTTTATTTCGTTCAGATCAAGTCCGATAACCTGATTGTTCAGCGGATGATCAATCTCCTCGCCCGCAGCATCAAAGAACCGTGAACCGATATCCCCAACAGCGCCCGCTTTACTTAATGACGTGAGATCGTCTTCCTGCAAATAACCGATTTTCTTCATGGTCGAACTTTTATATGGATTCCCAACGCTGACAAGCGCCATATCAACATGACGGCCTTTATCCAGAACATGGGCAATATCTTTGGAATTAATCAGCCTTTCTTTTAAGTCATCCGTTTCAACCATTGCAGGCGCATACAGATAGGAACAGGACGTGTTCATTTTTTGTGCCAAATGAAAAGCAAGCTGATTGGAATGTAGATGGACATCCTTCGTCCCCATCCCCCCAACAATCGGGACAATCTGAATATCATCCCTGCGTTCATACGGGTATTCCTCAACAAGTGATAAAAGCGTCGTCCCCCAGGATATTCCTAAATTTTTGACATCCTGCAAATTTTTCCCGACATAAGCCGCAGCCGTCTTACCGAGCTGTCGCTTTGCCATCACCGGATCATAACCAGCAGTCGAGACAACAATCACTTCATCAAGATCATACATCTTCTCAAGCTTTTGCTCAAGATCAACCGTATGGACCGTTTCATCTTTAATGTAAATCTCCACAAGGCCTTCCTTCTTGGCATTGTTCAAAAGCTTCGAGATCACCGGGCGCGACACATTGTTTTTCTCAGCAATCTGCGCTTGTGTCCAACCCTCAAAATAATATAATTTAGCTACTTTCACCATCAACCGGCGTTCTTCCCAACTTAACATATGATCGCTCTTTTCTATTGATTTTATGGCAATGTTACATTTGTTTTTCTTTGTTACTTTTGTAAAAAGCATAAGCTAAAAAAAGCGGAATGTCAATTAACAGGGGCCTGTCCCCCGCCACGCTAATACGTTAAAGCGATGAGGGACAGACCCCATAACAATTATAAGGCTATTCCTAATTCCCTACTCCATTTTCCAGCACTCTCCGCCCGGCTCCGATCAACCCTTGCTCATTGCCCATATGGCTTATTGCCATATTATTTAATATGTGTTTTTGTTCATCAATAAGCCATTCATCCAATTTATCCTTTACTTTCGTAAGCAAACTAGGGTTATTGAAGATCACACTGCCTCCAAACACCATTTTGTGCGGATCCAAAAGACTATTGAATACATACACACCTTGGGCCAGAGCGGAAGCCATACCATCAATAAGCGATTGCGCTGACGAATCACCATTATAATAGGCATCAAATACTTGCTTAGCTGTCATGTCTGTTCTTTCATACTGTTTATCTGCGTATTTTGCAAGCGCTGGTCCGGAAGCTGCGTGTTCAAGCCGCTCCAGTGGCTCACCTGTATACGGTGCGTACACCGGTATCAGCCCTGCTTCCCCCGCAAAACCGACCCCCCTGATAAATTCGCCATTTTGGATAATCGCACTCGAAATACCCGTGCTAATCGTCATATAAACAAACAAGTCATCCTCATTTACCTGAGCTTCTTTCCATTCGGCAAAGGCAGCCATATACACATCGTTATCGATCACGACCTTGTTTATCCCAAATGCCTTTTGCAGACGTTCAACTATAGGAAAATTCCTCCACGGAAGATTATTTTGAAAAATAGCGATGCCGTTTTGTCGATCAATCTTTCCCGGGACCCCGGCACCGATACCACAAATATCATGTACCGGGATACTGGCATGATCCAATAGCTGTTCAATACATACTTCGACTTGTGAAAACATATGTTCCTTGTCGGATGGGTTACTGTCGACAATCTCTCGCTGAATAATCTCACCGTTTTGATTGACAATACCGCTGGCTATTTTCGTACCTCCAATATCCAGACCAATGGCATACTTCATTGTCATTCTCCCTTCTGATTATCTATTACTTCTTTGACTGGGACATGGGGAATGGATATTTGTCCCCTGTCAGTTCCCTCATTCAGCACAAACCGGAAATATCCGGGTGCCGGCACGTGTACTAAGTCTTTTTGAATACTTCTCCAAACAGTTGAAAATGTTAATCTTAATAATCAGATTTCACTTGCTGTTTCTTCGTATTTCGACTTTATTCCCCGGGAAATAACACTGCGATTTGACATGAAGAACCCCCGGCTGAGGTGCAATCGGGGGTTAAACATCGTTATTTTTGAGTTTCACATCCGAATTATTGTCGTTAATTCTATTCGGTCACTTCAGCCCATTTATATTCATACGTTGGACCAATCGGATTCGCGATGACGCCCTGCACTTTTTCCGATACAAGAAGAGAAACGTATTCCTGGTATACAGGCGCTATTGCTGCATCTTCAAATAAGATTTTTTCGGCCTCAATGAAATTTTGATAGCGCTCAGCTTCTTTACCAGGCGTTGCGAGTTCATTTTGAGCCTCTGCTAAAAGCTGATCATATTCTTCATTTGAATAACCCATTTTATTATAGGGACCGCCTGTTTCAAATAGACCTAAGAATGAATATGGATCAAGATAATCCGGTCCCCAGCCTGAAAGCGTAATGTCATAATCCATGTTTGCATCTAATTCCAGTTTCTGTTCACCCGGCACTTGCTTTAATGTCAGATCCAGTCCGTCCAGATTTGATTCAAGCTGATTCACGAGAAATTCATGCATAACCATTGATGTTTCAGTATCACCACCGAGGAATTCAAGTTCAATGGAATCTTTGCCTAATTCCTCCAGTCCTTTCTCCCAGTATTCTTGTGCTTTTTCAACATCGTATTTAACCAGATCACCGTTGACATCTCTAAATTCTTCACCTTCAACATCCATTCCTTCAGGGAGCGGTGCAAAATCTTGAGGCACTAGCGCATTAGCTGCAATCGATCCATCATTCAATATTTCGTTTGCTAAAGCTTCTTTGTCGAATGCCCGGCTGATGGCTTCGCGAATGTTCTCATTTGCAAGTGCCTCATTTCGGGTTTGGTTCATCTTTAAGTAGTATAGCACTGGTTTCGACCTTGTACTATAATCATCATGAGTTGAATACTGATCAACTAAATCAGACGTTAACTGTGCCCTGTCCACCTCGCCACTTTCATATAAATCAACAGCCGTTTGTGCATCTTTAACAACACGATAAGTCAATTCTTCCAACTCAACTTCTTCAGCATCCCAATAGTTATCGTTCTTAGCCAGATTCCAGGAATCGCTTGTGCTTTCCCAGTTCTCCAAAACGAAAGGGCCGTTGTACAGAAGGTTATTAGCACTTTGCGCGTAACCATCACCTTGCTCTTCAACAAACTCCTTATTCAAAGGCAGGAACGTGCCAAATGTCATTAACGATTCAAAATAAGGAACCGGTTTAGCGAGTTCGACGACTAATGTATGATCATCTTTTGCAGTAACACCCAATTCCTCAACATCTTTTTCACCATTACTAATTTCTTCAGCGTTTTTAATAACGCCTTGCATCATGTATGGACCGTATTCAGAGCCTGTAGCAGGATCAACAGCCCGCCGCCAAGCATATACAAAGTCTTCCGCTGTCACTGGGTCACCATTTGACCATTCAGCATCCTCTCTCAAACTAAACGTCCATTGCATACCATCGTCACTTATTTCATGACCCGTCGCAATTGCTTCAATTGGTTTAGCGTTCTCATCCAAACGATACAACCCTTCCATTGTTGCTCCGAGAAACTGAAACGAGATCTCATCCGTCGCCAATGAGGAGTCCATGGTCGGGATTTGGCCTTGTCGAATTAGATTCAAAACCTGTTCAGTCTCTCCCTCCGCAGACTCCTGATTGCCTTCGTCCTCCTCCCCTGTGCACGCTGATATGAACATAATCACCCCAATACCAACCATCATCAATACAAACGTTCTAAAAAATTTCTTCATATTTTTCCTCTCCTTTATAAATCATTTACTAAACATTTTACTAATATCGGTATTGTACAATAAAATAAAAACGTTTTCAATATCATAAAAATTTTTACATATTGTACAATTCAATGTTATAGTATTATTACTAGTACTATAATCCACTTTTTTACCGCATCTTAAAAATTGGTAAATTTTTTACTAAATTATAAAGGAGCATGTTATGATGGAACCAACAAGTGCAATTTTAATCGGAGCAGGTGATCGGGGAGCAAGGGCTTATGCTCCATATGCGCTGGCGCATCCTAATGAACTGAAAATTACGGCTGTGGCTGAGCCCAACGACGAAAGAAGAGATAAAGTCAGACTGGCCCATCAGCTCCCCCGGGAAAATTGTTTTTCCTCATGGGAAAAAGCGTTTTCCATAGGAAAGGTTGCGGACGTCGCCATTATTACCACATTGGACCAGCAGCATTTCGAACCTACCATGAAAGCGCTGGAATCAGGTTACCATGTACTCCTGGAGAAACCGATGTCCCCTGATCCGATCGAATGTATTGAAATGGAGCGTACGGCGAAGAAATATAATCGTCAATTAACCATTTGTCATGTTTTACGATATACGGAATTTTGGTCCACGATTAAGCGGGTCGTAGCGGAAGGAAAAATCGGTAAAATTGCCTCCATTCAGCTTAATGAAAATGTGGAAATTATGCACATGGCTCATAGTTTTGTCAGAGGAAATTGGAATAACAAAGAAAAATCAAGCCCGATGATTCTTCAAAAATCGTGTCATGATATGGATATTATCAGCCACATTATTGATGAAAAATGCGAACGAATCAGTTCTTACGGTTCATTGATGCACTTTAAAGAAGAAAATGCACCCGAAAATGCACCTGAAAGATGTTTAGACGGTTGTCCCGCTGAATTAGACTGCCCATTTCATGCGGGGAGATACTACCTGGGCGAAGGAAAAGGCTGGGCTAAAAAATTCACAGAAGATAACTCAAGAGAAGGCATTATTAAAGCTTTACAGGAGACGCCTTACGGAAAATGTGTGTATCAATCAGACAATAACGTGGTCGACCACCAAGTCGTCAATATGGAATTCACAGGTGGAGCGACAGCGACCTTCAGTATGTGCGGTTTCACAAGAGAACAAACCCGTATCGTGCAAATCATGGGGACTAAAGGAGAGATACGTGGTAACATGGAAGATAATCGGATTTCCATTTATGACTTCCTTACTAAACAGGAAACAGTCGTTAAGTTTGATAACCCGATTAGCGGGCATGGCGGTGGTGACGCTGGTATAATGCGCTCGTTTTTACATGATTTAAAACACCATGAAAATAAGAGTAACATATCTTCTGCTGCCACATCATTACAAAGTCACTTAATGGCTTTTGCAGCCGAGGAATCCAGAGTTAATCAAGGAGAGTCTATTGAATTAGATCGTTTTTATAACAGTTTAACGACGGTATAGGAATCTTTGTTATACTCCCAATACACATGAATTTTAGTTATTTTGATGGAAAAGGTGATTGGATTGGCCACCATTAAAGACATAGCAAACAAAGCAAACGTATCGGCTGCCACGGTCTCACGTGTTCTTAATTACGATGCCACATTATCTGTGTCCGATGATACTAAGAAACGAATCTTTGAGGCGGCTGAAGAATTGTCTTATAGAAAACGTCCGGTAAAAAAACACGTTGGGCAGAAAATTGCCATTGTTCATTGGTATACAGAAAAAGAAGAACTCAACGACCTCTATTTTTTATCAATCAGGCTTGGGGTTGAACGACGTTGCAAACAATTTGATATTCATCCGGAAGTCTATTTTTTTGATAACATAGATGGCATTGATCCAGCTGAAATCAAAGGGATTATTGCGATTGGCAAATTTACTGCAAAACATAGAAGAAAATTAACCCAAATTTCGCCATCCATCGTTTTTGTTGACCAGTCACCTGACGAGGATACGTACGATTCAGTCGTGATCGATTTTGAAAAAGCTACACGAAAGATTATTGACTATTTCATTTCAACAAATCACCGTCATATTGGCTTCATTGGTGGCAGAGAACGCATAAGAGAGAAAGCCTTCGCAAAATATATGCAAGAAAAATCGCTTTATAATGAGCGTTTTCTGTACATAGGTTCATTCTCAGTTGATGAAGGCTATCGTCTGATGAAAAAGGCCATTGACGAATTAGGCGACGATTTACCGACAGCTTTTTGCATTAGCAGTGATGTGATGGCAATCGGAAGTATGCGCGCACTTCATGAAGAAGGTATAGCTATTCCGAACAGGGTCAGCATTTTCGGCATAAACGACATTTCGGTCTCAAGGCATCTTTATCCGCCTCTAAGTACTATCAGAGTTTTTACCGAAAATATGGGCGA
>NZ_DATGTI010000101.1:0-3952 GCF_035301925.1 Lentibacillus sp.
CAAGCCGTCCGCAATCCATTCCGCCAGACCCGTTTTCCTTATGGCAGCACCAATTCCCAGCGAACTGGCTATCAGTAATAATACATTGAAGTGGACATATTCCTTGGCATCCTGAGGTGTGATAATTTTCGCTGCCAAAAATACCACCACTGCCAGTGCCATCGCCTTGAACATGCTGAGCCATCTCAGTGTCACCGTCATAATCATCACGAGCAGCATTAAGATGGAAAACCAGCCTTTTTTAGCGCTCTGATTCAAGGCAGCCGGTGTATCCAATGACGACACGACAAAAAAATCATTTGACTGCTGATATTTTTCAACAAAATCAGTACCTGCCACAAGCAATAATGAGTCCCCGGGCTTTAACACGATATCCCCGACCTTGCTCTTGATCCGTTCATTATTCCGGTGTACCGCAATGACACCTGCATCATACCGTGAACGGAACTGCAACTGTTTAATTGACTTAGATAAAAGTGACGACTCATCCGACACGACAGCATCCACCAGATTAGTCGACCCATCTTTAAGATCATCCAGCTCAATGCTGGTGCCTGTTTCCAGCTCCAGCCCTTCTATTCTCTGTAAGTCAACAATGGTTGAAATCAATCCGGTGAAAATCAGCCGGTCTTCTTTCTTAATCACTGTTGTTGACCTGACCGGCGAAATCCGTTCTTCTCCGCGAATAATCTCAATCAGATAAAGACCTTTCAAATCACGAAGCCCCGCTTGTTGGACACTCCTATTAAGATGCTTAAAATCTCGTGTGACCTGAATTTCAGCAATGTATTCTTTGGGGTCTTCCTTAATCCGCTGGCTGAAACCTTTATGATCCGGCAACAATTTATAGCCGATTGTAAATAAATAAACGAGCCCGATCAGTGCAGCCGGAATACCAACAACTGCTAATGTGAATAATGAAAAACCCTCCAGTCCAAAGTCCAGCAACAATCCATGAACAACGAGGTTTGTGGACGTTCCCATTAACGTAATCATACCGCCTAAAATCGTGGCATAGGACAACGGGATTAGAAACTTCGAAGGGGCAATCCCGCGATCTTCGCACCATTTTTTAATCATCGGGGTAAACGTCACGACGATCGGCGTATTGTTCAAAAAGGCGGAAAATGCAGATGTTGGTACAAAAAAGCGCAGCATCGAATCTGTGAGAGTGCGGCTGTTCTGAAGCCATTTTTCCATCATTTGATCGATCAAACCACTTTTCTGCACGGCTCCTGCAACGATGAATAATAACGCAACCGTCAGCATTCCTTCATTGGAAAAACCGCTCAAAGCCTCATCAACCGTTAAAATTCCGGACAACAGCAATACAACCAATACTGAAAAAATGACCATGTCAGGCCGTGCCAGTTCGAAAATCAGCACGGCAAACATGGTCAGCAGTAAAATCAGAACAAACATCATATCAAACGACATGGGATATCTGATCCCCTTTTAATAAAAAATAGAGCGGCTTTTTGAAGAGCCTTTCTTAATTTTCCTGCATTCCTTTAATCAGCACATCAGCAACTTCCGGACGTGAAAATTCTTTTGGCAGACGTTTGCCATTCCGCAGCCGTTCACGCACTTTTGTGCCACTTAAGTGGACATGATTTTCCTTGTCGTGCGGGCACGTTTTCGCGGATGCCATATTTTCACAGACTTTGCAATAAAACGCATGTTCAAATTTAAAAATCTGAATGCCAAGTTCTGGTTCATATTGTGCGATCAGCTCTTGTGCATCATATGTGCCATAATAGTCACCGACACCGGCATGATCACGTCCAACGATAAAGTGCGTGCAGCCATAGTTTTTACGCACGATTGCATGCAGAATCGCCTCTTTAGGACCTGCATACCGCATGGCCGCCGGATAGATGACAAGACGTACACGATCTTTGACATAATAGTTTTTAAGAATCGTTTCATAGCTTGCCATCCGGACATCAGGAGGAATGTCATCAGACTTCGTTTCGCCGACAAGCGGATTCAGCAGCAAGCCATCAACTGCTTCAAGTGCGGTCTTTTGAATATGTTCATGCGCACGGTGAACCGGGTTACGCGTCTGGAAACCGACAATTGTTTTCCAGCCCAAATCCTTAAACATTTGCCGTGTTTCAGCCGGATCCATGTAATACGCTGCAAACTGACTGTGATCCGGACGGTTTAACAACGTAATCGGTCCGGCAAGATTCATATTTCCTTTCTCATAAACTTTCTTCACACCGGGATGCGCTTCATCAGTTGTGCCATAAACGTTTTGTGCTTCCTTTTTTTTATCGTATGCATATTTCTCCTCCAGAGTGAGGGTTCCATAGATGATCCCGTCTTTTCCTTTAAGGGCAATTTGTTCACCAATGTGAACGTTTTTAGCCTGTTCTTCAGTGGCCGGCAGTGTTATCGGAATACTCCAGACTGTGCCATCCGCCAGACGTGTATTCTTAACGACATTCTCATAATCAGCTTGCCCCATAAATCCCGTCAGCGGACTGAAACCGCCGATCCCAATCAGTTCCAGATCGGAAATCACCCAGGAATTGACAGTCATTGAATGAAGCTTTTCAGCATGCTTGAGCGCCTCCTCTCTTTTCCGTCCCGTTAATTCACGGCTGATTAATTTTCCGCCATGTGGTTGGTTGACCATATGATAACCTCCGAATTTCAGTTTTCATATAGTAACATATTGAATAAAGGCATAAGTTGGAACCATCCATGACTCAAATTCGTGTCTGATCGTGCAGAGGCTCTATAAGACCGTATTTTTTCGTGTCGTTTGGCAATTCTATTTCCCGTGAAAAATAAGTCTATCGGTGAATGCGCAACAAGTTTAACTTACTCCTTTAATACCTAATGAAAGACATCTCGCTTATTTTTCAGCCAGGATTTGTCCTTCATAACCTCAATATCTCCTCAAAAACAGAAAAATAGCAGGGGGATTTATTTGCAAACGGCCCTGCTATTGTTATCACCTATTTTGATTGCTAAACCTTAAGTGGATCGCATTTTTTATTCGCACCACAAGGAGAATCTTTTACTCATAATCGTGAATATCTTATCCACCGGTCCTTTAATTCCTGTTTCATCAGCAAAAAAGCCCTGAAACGTTTTGTGGCACAATAAAGCTTGCAAACGTTTAGGGTTTTTCATCTTTACTGTATGGCATTTTTGTGATCACTATTGGGTCATTCAAATTAGCATTGGGGATTTGCTGCGCTTCAAATTTCTCCGGCATCGCTTCGATATCCCGTGCTTCCGGCGGGAGTGGTTCATCAACAGAATTCCTGATAATAAATTCCCACTCCTGAAAGGCATGTTTTTTTGTTAACTGTTTATCAGCCGATTTCGGGTTATGCGCTGCACCGGCATTTCCGCAGCCTGCCAGAAGTGAGCAAATGATTATCAGCAAGACGATTTTTTTCAATGGCACCACCCTCATACGAACATATGACTGTTGGCAGTATTATACCACACAAAAATAGCACACAAACCATTTTGTGTGCTATTCTTTCTTTTGAGCTGCTTACATGTCATGATGCGGGTTCTGTTTTTGCCGTGAATGGTTACGCTGTTTCACCTTATGTGAACCCTGCATCGGTTCGCCATATGGCTGTTTCGGACTCTTTGGCAAATTCGGTTTTTCCTGTTGCTTTGGCCCTTTTGGTTTTCCACCCATCATCCATCTCCTCCTTTGCGGTGTCACACATAGCTTTTAACGAGGAAACGGAATCTATGCAATTATCTGGAGCGAATCCATATACCGCATCAGGAAACTACATGCTCACCATGTTTTCGCCGTTCGCTTTTGAACATTCTGACATACGGTAAAAAGAAACTGATGATCACGCCGGAAAATAAGGCATTGATCAAGGTACCGATGCCGATTGCCCCACCGAATATAAACGCCAGAATGACAAGCACGGTACTGATGGCCGCCCGTGAATAGGAAACATTC
>NZ_DATGTI010000102.1:0-4166 GCF_035301925.1 Lentibacillus sp.
AGGTAAGCAGCTGATGAACGACATTTTTCCCAAACACCAGGAAGCAATCGAAGAAGTTTTTCAAGAACTGACGGCGGATGAAAAGAAAACGGTTATCGATCTTCTAAAGAGAATCGGACAAAGATAGATGATGACAGAAAGGAGATTTACCATGAAACACATTTTCCAAAAAGGTAATGATCAGACAAAACCGACATTACTCTTACTTCACGGAACAGGAGGCACTGAGCAGGATCTGCTGCCACTTGCCGGTGAGATTGATAAAGATGCCAATGTCCTGAGCGTCCGTGGAAACGTATCGGAAAACGGGATGCCGCGCTTTTTCAAACGGCTGGCGGAAGGTGTTTTTGACGAAGAAGATTTGATCGCCCGGACGGAAGAATTGAATGAATTTCTCGATGAAGCAGCAGAGGAACACGGTTTTGACCGTGAAAATGTTGTAGCAATCGGCTATTCTAACGGTGCCAACATTGCTGGAAGCCTGTTGTTCCATTATCAGGATGCTTTAAAAGCTGCTATTCTGCACCATCCGATGGTCCCAAGACGAGGGATTGAACTGCCGGATCTCTCCGGAAAAAATGTCTTTATCGGTGCTGGTACAAATGATCCGATTTGTCCGGCTGAGGAATCGGAGGATTTGAAATCCCTGCTCGAAAATGCCGGTGCCCGAGTTGAACTCCATTGGGAAAACATGGGCCATCAATTGTCGATGAATGAAGTAAAAGCAGCTGCTGAATGGTACAACAATCTCTAATGTACGGCTGTCCAGAGTCGTGAGGACTTAACGTTTGGCGTTTTTCTGCCAACGTTCGGCGTTTACATTTTAAATCTCAGAAAAAATCGTTCGGAATAGCTCCGAACGATTTTTTAATCAGCCAGTAGCAAATGAATTTTATTTTCAGATGGGTCCTTAACGATATACGCATCCGTTTCCTTTTTAATGCTTGCACCTGCGCGCTCCAGGTTTTTAACTTTTTCTTCTCTGCTTTTTTCATCCGGAAAAATAAGTGAATACCAGTTGAGTCCTGCACTATTTTCTGCTGGAGCCGGCGCGTTTTCTCCGTTCCATATGTTCAGGCCGATATGGTGGTGGTAGTTACCGGTTGATGCGAACAATGCTCCGGGATAATTTGTCACAATCTGGAATCCAAGTCCATCCACGTAAAATGTTTCGGTATTTTGGAGATTTGCCACATGCAGGTGAATATGTCCCATAACCGTCGCTTTAGGTAAACCTTCCCATTCGTGATCACTTTCAGCAAGCAGACTATTGGCATCCAGCGGTTCGGTCGACATGGCAACCTGTCCGTTTGACCAGTTCCATTCATTTGATGGACGGTCACGATACACTTCTATGCCATTACCATCAGGATCATTGAGATAGAGTGCTTCACTTACCAAATGATCCGAAGCGCCGAGCTGAACACCTGCCTTGGCGACATGTCTCAGAAAACTGGAAAGATCGGCCCGTGACGGAAGTAAAATGGCGAAGTGAAACAATCCCGTTGTCCGCCCCTCTTTCGGCAGCACATTCTCCGGCTCTTCCAATGTCAATAGAGGGGTTTTACCATCTGCTGTTAAGACAGCTTTCCGGTCTGTTTGTTCCAGAATGCTGAATCCAATGATTTCTTGATAAAAGGGCAGTGATTTGTCGAGATCTGTGACATTTATATTCACTTCACCAACATATGTCGTTGGTTTTTTGAAAAATTCCTTTTCCAACCTATACAATCCTTTCTTGCGAGGCATTTCGATTATTATTATATACCAAGTTACTTTATGTAAGTAATTATACTGTTTAATTGAGCATTTAGCAAGGCGTAAATGTCACTTTTTCAAGACATCGGGGAAGCGTATCTAACCCTCTGTCCCAATATTTTTTGAACGTGGTGGATATTTTTGTATACTGAACATAGAAAGGGTGTCAATGATGATTGTAAGAGAACGCCAAAATAAGTATATTATGATTGAACAGGACCACCATGCGCGCATTTCCGGCCAACTGGCAGCCAACTTGAAAGATTCCTTCTTTTTGGAAGAGCGATTAAAACAACCTGTTCTATTTGCTATTGAAAACCATGATTTTGCATGGAAAATGATTGACAAGCAACCATTCTGGAATGATCGGAAACAAAAGCCGTACATGTTTACCGATTTTCCCAATCCGGCTAAAACCGTTTTTTACAAACACGGTATCGATGAAGTGGAACAACACAACCTTTACGCCGCTCTATTATGCAGTGAACACTATACGCGTTTTCTCCTGAATGACCCGGGAGAGGAATCCCAATTGTTTGTGCAGCATGAACGGGAGCGTCAAAAGCAGATTATCAACCGCTTAGAAGCGTATGACAAGAACATATTTGATGTCCATTACGGGTGGCTGCAATTTTTTGACAGTCTTTCATTATATCTTTGTCTCAACGAACCGGGTGTGAGCAAAGAAGACGAGCATCCGTTTTTCAAAAACGGCATTCCCATTTCACAGCCCCTCACTTTTTTTCATACAAAAAAAGTCAGTATTTACTGGAAAGATTCACAAACAGTCGAAATGAACGTATTTCCATTCAACAGCCCAATCGACATTACCATTCAGCAAAAATCGGTTCCGCAAAAAGCAATCGCAGAAAATGGCCTGATCAAAGCTTACGAGCAGGCAGAGTTGGATACAGTATCAGTCCGGTTAACATAATATGTGTCGCACTCGATTTCCAAAGCCGCATTCTTTTAGTAAAGATGTGGCTATTTTATTTTGTCCAACCAGCGAAACGATTTAACGACAATTCGCCAGCATTTTATCAACATTTATCCCCCATGTAACGGGGATTACTGTCCATAAATGTCCGATTCAGTTCGGGCCTGTATGATGCAGGTCACAAAGGCATTGCAGCACGACGTTGCGAATTTAGCCTTTGTTCCCTTCTTCAGTGGTGGAAAATTGCTCCCGCTAAATGAAGTTTTACTTTTCCCGCATGTCATGGTCAGTAACCCGCCAGAATACGGCGGCTAACTTTCCATAAATGCCCGATTCTATTCAACTAACATTCAGTGGGGAAAGTACACTCCTTTGAATGAAGTTTGTATGAGTAAAATGTTTACGGGAAGAAGATAGAAATGGAAATATTCTGATATTCGGGTTCCGTGGGCGGAATCCCAATATCGAAGGGGGTGAGTCTTTGTTTTCTTAGCATTAAATAACAAAGGAACTCTCACCTTTGATAAACTAGAATTGTTAGAGACTAGAAAGGTGGAGTTCCTATGTATCATGATAACAACAATTGGATTCATTTAAAAGAAATTCACTTTATTGACAATATATTTAAATAGTTTTAAAATTGACTGTAATATTTATTTATTTTTTCGTTAAATGTAAGCGATTTCCAAAATTTATGATACACCTTTGCTCAGGCTATAGGAGGATAACTAATGGAAAAGGAAAAAGAAATTTCATTGCTGAAGGCATTGCTTCCGCTCATTGTCATGATAATCGTAATGGCTGTCACCATTATTGTTTTTGAAGGAGATCCGCATGTCCCGCTGATTCTGGGAACCGTGGTTGCTGCATTGGCAGCCTGGAGTTCAGGATTTAAATGGAAAGATATTGAAGAAAGCATGTATAAAGGCATCAGACTTGCCCTTCCTGCTGTTGTCATTATCATGCTGGTCGGGATGATCATTGGTTCCTGGATTGGAGGCGGGATTGTAGCTACCATGATTTATTATGGTCTGCAAATCATTTCGCCTTCAATGTTTCTGGTAACCATCTGTATCATTTGTGCTGTCGTTGCCCTGTCAATCGGAAGCTCGTGGTCAACCATGGGAACCATAGGCGTTGCTGGTATGGGTATTGGCGCAGCAATGGAAATACCGACGGCAATGGTTGCAGGGGCTGTCATTTCCGGTGCCTACTTTGGTGATAAAATGTCACCGCTTTCAGAAACAACCAATCTGGCATCGGGGCTCACTGAAACGAACTTATTTGAACATATCAAACACATGTTCTATTCCACAATTCCGGGGCTTGTCATCGCGTTAATTGTTTACTGGATTTTAGGTCGAAATATCGGCGGAGGTTCCATCAATGAGTCAGAAATCGGGCAAACAGCAGCGATCATGCAGGAAAACTTTCTCATCTCACCGTGGCTGCTGCTTGTACCTTTGGTAGT
>NZ_DATGTI010000103.1:0-3489 GCF_035301925.1 Lentibacillus sp.
TGATGGTCACGTCCGACGATATGATCGAAAACAATAGTGAACAGGTTCAAAAACTGGTTGACGCACATAAGGAAGCTGTCGCATATATTAACGACAACCCTGACGAAGCCATCGACATTACCATCGAAGGCATTGCAGACATTACAGATCAGCAGCTGGAAAAAAGCGTCATGGAAAATGCCTGGGAGCGTACTAATTTCACCTATGAAGTTGATGCAGACGTTATCCAGGAATTCGGTAACTCTTCCTATGACCTGCAGTTCCTGAAAGAAAAGCCCGATTTTGAAGGGTTCGTGAATAAAACGTTTATTCAGTAAGAATGAAATTAAAAACACGGTGCTTTGAAAAGTTAAAGGCACCGTGTTTTTAAATATTAAGTTTCATTGGCAGAATAATATGTTTTCTGTTTCTATTACCTGTTAACGTCTTTTCCTTGGCTTTGCAGAAACTGCTTGACTTCTTCTGCTGTAAATTGATTATGATCTCCGTAGACCATGTGCTTGAGAATACTTGCAGCCGTACCGAATTCAACAGTATGCGCTGGCTCCATTTCTGTCAGTACACCATGCAGAATCCCTGCCGCAAACGCGTCTCCCCCGCCTATGCGTTCAAGTAATTCAAACGAATAATTTTTTGAAGAGACTAATTGGCCATTTTGATACACATAACCCTGCAGCTTATTTTGTGTTGCCGAAATGGCCTGGCGATCTGTTGAAGCAAATACAGAAATATCATATTTATCGGCATAGTTCCCATAGAAAACTACCAATTTTTGTTCATTGAATGATTGTGGGCCTTCTTCACCTAGGAGGTAAACAAAATCTTTATACCCGGCAAAACAAATATCAACAAATGGTAAAATCTCCAGAAATGTCTTTTTAGCTTCCTCGACACTCCACAGTTTACCGCGGAAATTAAAATCGAAGCTAACTCTTACACCAGACTCTTTTGCGGCTTTTACTGCTTCCAACGTCAGGTTTTTTAGCTCTGTGCTGAGTGCCGGCGTTATGCCGGTAATGTGCAGCAAATCTATATCCTGATAAATGGATTGCCAGTCAAGTCCAATATCCGGAAGATGATGGACAGCTGAGTGATCCCTGTCATATATCACTTTCGCCTGTTTTAGCGAATAACCTTCTTCGTAATAATAGGTTCCGAGCCTCTCACCTTGCCGGAAAATCCAGGCAGTATCCACACCGCCACCTACCAGATGAGAAACCGCAGCATCTCCAATATCGTTTGGAGGGAAGGCAGAAAGAAAGCTGACATGATGTCCGAACTTGCTCAGTGACATAGCCACATTTGCCTCCGCACCTCCATAATACGCCTTAAATTCAGCGGCCTGATTCAGCCGCCCTTTTCCTATAGGCGTAAGCCTCAGCATCAGCTCGCCGAACGTTATAATTTTCCCCATGCTATCATCCTTTTTTCGCCAGATTCTGGAACCTCTTTGCCAATTTTGTAACTTCATTATAGTTACCTGTTTTTGCTGGCTTGGTTATTTCGCCGCCAACTCCCAGCATGACAGCTCCTGCTTCCAGCCAGTGATTCGCATTTTCAAGCGAGACACCGCCTGTTGGCATAATGCTGATATGCGGCAGCGGTCCTTTAAGATTTTTGACAAACGAAGGCCCGAAAGCGCTGCCCGGAAATAACTTGACAACTGATGCTCCGAATTCAGCTGCATGAAGCATCTCATTAACGGTCATGCAGCCCGGCAAATATGGGAGGCCGTAACGGTTGCACAATTTTGCTGTTTCTTCATTAAAACCCGGGCTGACAATAAATCGGGCACCGGAAAGGATTGCTATACGTGCTGTTTCACTGTCCAGGACAGTTCCGGCACCGATTATCGCATCGTGATATGTTTCAGTCAGTGACTCCAATAAACCCGGGGCACCGGGAACCGTAAACGTAACCTCCAGTGTTTTAACGCCGCCATCTACACACGCTTCAGCAGTTTTCTCAGCCATGCTGCGGTTTTCTCCCCGAATAACAACAGCCAATTTATGCTCGATCATCTCGTTTAAAATTTGATAAGTCTGCATTTTAAGTCCTCCTATACACCTGAATACGATGAGAACCCGCCATCAACCGGCACAACGATACCATTTACGAAGCTGGAAGACTTGTGATCAACAAGCCACAGCAATGTTCCGATTAGCTCTTCCGCTTCGCCAAATCGTTCCATCGGTGTCTGGGAAAGGATTTTGAGCGCCCGTTCACTTAATTCGCCGTCTTCTTTGATCATCAAATCCCTGTTCTGTTCGGTCAGGAAGAAACCGGGCGCCATCGCATTAACACGAATGCCCGCCTTAGAAAAATGCACAGCGAGCCACTGCGTAAAATTGCTTATAGCTGCCTTAGCCCCGCTGTATGCAGGAATCTTCGTCAGCGGTGTGTAGGCATTCATTGATGAAATATTGATAATCGTACTTTCTTTCTGATCTGTCATATCGCGGGCAAAAACCTGTGTCGGGAGCAATGTCCCAAGAAAATTCAAATTAAACAGGTCACTTACCCCATTCTGTTCCAAGTCAAAAAATGACTGTAATGATTGATCATTTAAATCAGATGCATCAAAGTACTCTTTGGATGTAGTTGCTTTAGGATTATTTCCCCCAGCGCCGTTAATCAAGATTGAACAACGTCCAAGTCTTCTCTTCACATCTGCATGAACGTCCTCAAGGGCTTTTTTATCGAGAACATCCACGCTGTAACCAATCGCCTCACCGCCATTTGATTTGATGTCCTGGACAACAGCATCGATTTTATCTTTAGATCGTGCCAGAACAGCCACTTTTGCACCTGCTTGTGCCAGCGCTCTTGAGAAAACAGATCCCAGGACACCGCTGCCTCCTGTCACGACTGCTACTTTATCTTTTAAATCAATTTGAAAAGGTAATTCCATACGTATGCTCCTAACGATTATTTAAAGTATCCAGTACACCATTTAAGTACATAGCTCCCAGCGCACGGTCATATAAACCATACCCCGGCCGGCCTTCTTCACCCCAGATCATCCGGCCGTGATCAGGTCTGATTGGCCCAGCAAATCCGGTTTCATGCAATTTTTCCAATATGCTTGATAAATTAATTGAACCATCGCTTGCAAGATGTGACGTCTCTTGGAACGAATGATTGTCAGCCCATTTAACGTTCCGAGCGTGCACGAAATGGATTCGGCCTTTTGCAGCCTCAATAATTCCCGGCAGATCATTATCAGGGTCAGCACCGAATGAACCGGTACAGAATGTAAGCCCATTATTGGGACTGTCGATTTTCCGGAGAATACACGCAATATTCTGCTTGTTCGTCACTACTCTTGGCAGACCAAAAATCGGCCATGGCGGATCATCCGGATGAATTGCCATCAATATGTCTTCTTCTTCAACCACTGGAATAATTTCTCTCAAAAAGTAAATCAGGTTATCCATTAGTATTTCTTCTGTGATCGTCTGATAACGGTCAATAATTCGGCGCAAATCA
>NZ_DATGTI010000104.1:0-4069 GCF_035301925.1 Lentibacillus sp.
CCATCCTTCAATGAACGCAAGACATCCAGCGCATTGATCGATGGTGTTTCTTTGCGAATAATAGTTGAGGAAATCCGGTTGATGACATAACGCGGGTCAATGCCACGCATTCCTTCATCGGGATATTCCTTTTTCAGTTCATCCACATCCACTTGATTAAAACCTTCAACATTATCCCCATCATAAAGTCGCATTTTCTTGACGAGATCGACACTTTGCTTTTTCGACTCTTCCAGCCGCGTCAAAATCGAAAAAATTGCAGCCACTCTTAGGGCATGCGGTGCGATATGCACATGGGCCATATCACTTTCATTAATCATTTTTTGATAAATACGTTCTTCATCACTCACCCTCAGATTGTACGGAATCGGCATGACAATGATCCGTGACTGGAGGGCCTCATTTTTCTGGTTGGCAATGAACGATCGGTATTCCGCTTCGTTCGTGTGCGCGACAATCAGTTCATCCGCGCTTATAAGGGCAAACCGGCCGGCCTTGAAATTGCCTTCCTGCGTCAGTGACAACAAGTGCCAAAGAAACTTCTCATCACACTTGAGCATCTCCTGAAATTCCATCATACCGCGGTTAGCCTTGTTCAGTTCCCCATCAAACCGGTAAGCGCGCGGATCTGACTCTGAGCCATATTCTGCAATCGTGGAAAAGTCGATACTGCCGGTCAAATCGGCGATATCCTGCGACTTTGGATCAGATGGGCTGAATGTGCCAATGCCGGTCCGCTTATCTTCGGACAAAAAGATACGCTCGACCATCACATCTTCAATCCGCCCGTCATACTCTTTTTCCAGCCGCATCGCATTGAGTGGCGACAGACTTCCCTCGATGCGAATGCCATATTCATCATAAAAGTCTTCACGTAAATGTTGCGGAATCAAATGCAGTGGATCCTCATGCATCGGACAGCCTTTGATCGCGTAAACCGCGCCTTCATCGGTCCGCGAATAGCGTTCAAGCCCGCGTTTCAACATATTGACGATGGTTGATTTCCCACCGCTGACTGGCCCCATCAGTAGCAAAATCCGTTTCCGGACATCAAGCCGCTTAGCTGCCGGGTGAAAATATTCCTCCACCAGTTTTTCAATCGTATTCTCCAGCCCAAAAATCTCTTCACCGAAAAAATCGTACATTTTGCGGCCGTCTTTTTCCGTCAGTCCGGAATGTTTAATCATATTATAAACGCGTGAATGGGCTGTCTGCGCAACTTCCGGCCGCTCTTTCACAATCTCCAGATACTCCGCGAAGGTCCCTTCCCACTTAAGACGCTGTTCCTCCTCACGATGATCCTTCACTTTGCTGAGAATATCCATGTCATTCCTCCATACAGGGTTTCTATAGCCTATGCATTCAGTTTCCTGATGATGCCGACTCATAAAGAGAAACAATAACTGGAATTGTTAAAAATAAAGCGAAGGGAAAATGTAAGAATCAACAGTATTCACCAGCACGTTAAAGCTATAATTTCTACGACTAAGAAATTTCCGTTTGATTGTCCACGTCAGATTAATTCATATTTCATGCAAAGCTGGATTGATATAACAATAAATCTTATTGCAATTTAGCAATTTAGGAATTAATATTGATCAAAAAATTCAAAATACATATTGACAATTTTGGAAACCCTTGTTAATCTTTTAACGAGACTTTTGATAAGTCTAAAAATTTAAATTTTGGAGGTTGGCTATTAAGTTAGCGACGTATGACGGTACTGTCTTCGAAAATTTGAATGAATTAGACGATGCAAGAAAACAGTTTTTGGACAAGGGAGCAGAAAAGTATTTAGTAAAACTTGGAGAAGTTGTATACCGCCATGGATTAGAAAATGCAGTTGGTATTACGATGGCCCACAGACATTTTCATGTTAAACATGACGAGCAATTAGTTGAAGAAGTCCAGCACAACAGTTCCGTTATTAAACCTGTAACAAATGTAAATAATAAGGAAGTCATTCCTTTTACATGGAAATTATCTAAAAGTGAAGATGGAGATTTTCTTTGGTACCCCCTTGAATTTGTTAAATCCAACACATTATCAAAAGAGTCAATTCATAACGAAGAACTGCTTAGAAATAGTTATGATTTTCTCAATGAATTTACGAATTCATTAATAGAATTTGGACTTGAGAATGTTTTTGGCCTTTGTATTGTACATCGGGAATTTCAAGTTTTACCAAGCGAGATGCTAGTTGAAAGTTTAGAAGAGGGATCACGGACATTGTCATTTAAAGTAATACCAGGAAGGAATTTAACCAACACGGTATTAATACCAACTTTTTGGCGTTTTGGTAAAAAAGGAGAAGCATTACAGGCTGAGGCCTGGAAACATTGCGTTGGTCACTAATATATAATAACCTCCTGTCTAATTATTATAGATAGGAGGTTATTATATGACTGGACATCTATATCCACTGGAGATTATATCATTTTTTCGTTATTAGAAGGTGATTTCCGTGGCTTTACACTTAATACGTCAAAGGAACTTTCTGTTTATTTGGATAGCCCGTCAAATTTCAGCGCTGGGTGATTGGATTTTATTGATTGTCTTACCCTTATACATATACAATCTGACAGGATCGACTATTGCAACAGGCACGATGTTTATCACGCAAATGATTCCACGTCTTTTATTTGGTTCCATTGCAGGTTCTGTTGTTGAGCGATTGAATAAAAAGTGGGTACTGGTTTTTACGGATTTTATGCGCGGACTCATATTAAGTTGTTTGTTTATCTTCTCAACAGAACAACTCTGGGTCTTTTTTGTGATTGTTTTTGCACAAAGTACGATTGGCACGGTGTTTATGCCCGCTCATCGTGCATTGATGGTGGAAATCATAGAACGAGATCACTTAGTTGATGCTAATTCAATTACAATTGTAAGCGATAATATTATCCGTCTTGCCGGACCTTCTCTTGGTGGTGCCTTACTGGGGATCGGCGGGCTTCATATATCAATTGGTGTTGACATCTTATCCTATATAGTGTCGGGAATCTTTATTTCTTTAATAACTGTATCTAGTATAAATCATTCAAAACCCCAAGTTAAAACCTCTCTGATGAAAAAATGGCTGACATTTTGGAGTGAGTGGTGGGGCGGCATAAAAATCATTCGGCAAAATCATCTCTTTCTAATAATATTCTGGGTGTTATCGATTACCTGGCTCGCGCAAGGCATGATTAATGTCCTGTTTGTGCCTTATGTTCTTGATATAATGGGACAAAGCTCGGTTGAATTCGGTTGGATTGAATCAGCTGAAGGTGCCGGTGGGTTAATTGGGGGCTATTTATTGTTAAAGTTAAATAAAAAGGTAAAACCCTTTCCGCTTATTATGAGCAGTTTGCTACTGACCGGTTTTATGTTTTTTTTGATGTTTAATTTACCCTATCTATTAGTCGTTTTAGTCTTAAATGCTCTATTGGGGATTCCAAATATTATGTTTAGTGTTCGGTTGGAAACATTACTTCAGGAACATACCCCCGACGATTACCTGGGTCGTGTTTTTGGTTCTTATAATACGATGGTTTCCCTGGCCACATTAGCTGGAATGGCAGTGGCAAGCATATTGAATTTTGCTGGAACAGTTCTATTATTGAATTTGACAGCAGTATTGTTTATTGCTTTAGGATGTGTGTTTTACAGGCCTTTAAGACTTGAATTGGATAAGCAGGTAGAGCTTGGTTGACTGGCGCTCTGAGAGTGAACCAGTGAGGCTTTGTTTATGGTCCTCTGACAGTACTTTCCTTAATGACTTTTTGGGGCTTGAAGAATTTTTTAAGGTGTTTAGACTCGAGTTAAACCACTTACCTTTTGGACTCATAACTTAACGCCCTTACTTTTTCAATTCATAATTCCTCAAGCTTTGGCAAAAACTATTGACAGCAAATCTAACAAAGGATGGATCGCAATGAACGTCTCAGAATTGCTCGTCAAATGTCTTGAACAGGAAGGTGTGGAATACGTTTTTGGCGTCCCCGGAGAGGAAAATATCGATCTGATGGATGCCATTTATGATTCGGATATTGATTTTATTGTTACACGGCACGAAACAAGTGCTGCC